>CAYNDM010000260.1:0-4823 GCA_964395265.1 uncultured Bacteriovoracaceae bacterium | reverse complement strand
TCCCCTGGCTGTCCAATGCTCCCAGTCTCTTCAGCAACTCGTCCGCGGCCAGCACGGATTGGGGATTGGGCTCGTCCAACCAGCGCAGATCCGTCTCCTCCACCTTCATCGCCTTGAGCTCGAGCAAAGTCTGCGTGAGATCGGCCCGAAGGATCTCAGGCACGTCGAAGCTCGCGCGACCGTCGAAATCACCCTTCGAATACAAGCGGAAACAGAGACCTGGGCGTTCGCGGCCCGCTCTCCCCGCGCGTTGAATCGCCGAAGCGCGGCTGATTGATCTCGTGCGAAGCGCTGGCAAACCCGACCACCACGAATGGCTAGCGACCCGAGCCAGCCCGCTGTCGATGACGATGCTCACTCCGGGGATCGTCACGGACGACTCCGCGACGTTCGTCGAGAGAATGACCTTGGTTCGCTCCGAAGGCCCGATCGCCCTTTCCTGTTCCTCGCGCGAAAGTTCTCCGTGTAAGGGAAGAACTTCCAGCCTTTCGCCCCTGGCGAGCTCCGAAAGGACGCTCTCCGCTCTCCGGATGTCCGCCATGCCAGGCAAAAAGACCAGCATGTCCCGCCTTTCGCCCTGGCTCAGTTCCAAAGCGCGCAACACGGCGTCTCGAACCGCGAGTTCGAGCGGCTTCTTCGAGGTCTCGGCCAGATAGCGCACGTCCACCTCGTACCTCTTGCCCGGAGCCTGGAGGGTGACCGCGGACTCCAGATACCCCTTCAAAGCCTCGGTCTCCAGAGTCGCCGACATCACGATCAGCCGAAGGTCGGGTCGGGTGCTCAGCTGCAGCCTGCGCAGCAACGCCAGGGCGAGATCCCCGTGCAAGTGCCTTTCGTGAAACTCGTCCAGGATGACGGCCTGAACGCCTTTGAGCTCGGGATCGCCGAGCATCCTGCGGATCAGCATGCCCTCAGTGAGGAAAACGATCCGGGTGCGCTCGCTCACGCAGCTCTCGAAACGGAACTGGTAGCCGACTCGCTGGCCGACTTTCTCGCCAAGCTCCTGCGAAACCCGCTGGGCGGCGAGCTTGGCGGCCAGGCGCCTCGGCTCGAGAACCAGAATCTGCCCACGATCGCCCACGAATGAGGCGCGAAGCAGCGCGGGCGGAACGCGCGTCGTCTTGCCCGTGCCCGGCTCCGCCTGAAGGATCAGGCAAGAGGCCGTCTCGAGCTGCCGCAGGATTCCGGGAATAAGATCGTCGACGGGCAACTTGATCACGATGATAGCGAGCTTAGCATACCCGGCGAAGCGGATCCAAATGGTGCGCGAGATCTGATCGCGAGACGGACTGGCGAGGAATCACTTTACGGGGAGGATCACTCGATGGGAGGAGTCTCCTCTTGGGAAGGATCGCTTTACGCCTGATCCGTCGCCACCGCCCTCAGCGCTCGGGCGCCGCGAAGCGCCCGAATGGCAACATAGAAGGCCGCCATCCCGACGACGGTGAAAAGACCCGAGACCAGCAGAAACCGATTGAGCTCACCTCTGCCGAGGTACTCACCGGCCAGTACGGCGACCCAAGCGCAGACCGCGCGATCCACGATCGACTCGGCCGAAAGAATCGTGGCACGAAATCGTGAATCGGGAATCGCATCGTTCAGCAGCTGCCTTTGGACCGGGAAAGCGAGCCCGCAAGCCCACGCAAAAAGCGACAATGCGATGAGTGTCCCCAGCTGGCCCACTCCCGGAAGAAGTAACAAGCACGCGGCCAGAATCAGCGTCAGCAGATAGATCGCATTCAGATCGCTGAGCCTTTTTCGGAGAAGCTCGGGGCGGGCCGAGCCGAACGCTTCGAACAAGGTCATCAACGCCATCACCGCGCCATGAGACGCAAGGTCAAATTGCTTGTCGTTGAGAATGGGCTGAAAAAGGTTCACTTGCGCGATCCTCGCTAAAACGAAAAGCGCAACCCCTTGGATCATGAAGAAAAGCATCGCGGGGGATGCGCGAAAAGCCGCGATCAAGCCCTTCCAGGTCGATCGGGCCGAACCGGCTGAACCGGCCGAACCGGCCGAACCGGCTGAACCGGCTGAACCGGCTGAACCGGTGCCGGGCTGCTGAAGTGGATCGCTCGGGCCAAGCTCCTTCGCTCCGGCGTCGAAGCCCATGCGCGATGCGCTCTTCTCTTCTCGATTCAGCGGGGCCAAGACCGGAAGCGCCGAGGCGAAGCCGACCGAAGCTGCCGCGCCCAGGACCGTCAGCCAGTAAGGCAACGTGATTTCCCACTTCATCAATGCGCCCACGGCCGACCAGCACACGACCTTGCCCACCAGACCGTAGGCTCGGGCCTTGCCCTCGATCTCTTTATAGCGCCCCGCGCCTCCCCTCAGCGCTAGATACTCGTAAAGGTACGCGCTCGAGGCGCCTGAGACGAACGAGCGAGATAGCGCAATCAGAAGAAAATGAGCCAGGAAGCCTTCATAACTCGGCATGAGTATCGGAAATAGATTGGCGGCCACCAGGAGAACAGAGCCGGCCTTCAGGCAGGCCAGGTATCCCCAACGATCCGCAAGATAGCCTGTCGGGATCTCGAGTACGCAGAACGCGATGTAATAGATGCTTTGGATCCCGAAGATCTCCGTCTCGCTGAGCCCATGCTGCCGCTGATATTCGAAGAAGATCGGCAGCCAAAGAAGCAGCCCGTGGAAAAATTGAAAACCAATGTAGCGCTGGATGACGGACCGTTCGATCCCGGACACGGGTCACCTCATTTTGAGTAAGGCCTGAGCTGCACGATCGAGATGCCATCGCTTCCCGCAATCCACTCGATATCCACGGGCGAGCTGAACGTGTAGTCGGGCGAGAAGTGGGATTGCAGGAGCCGTCCCGCGTAAGCCAGGCGCTGGAGAACGGCTTTCTGCTCAGAGACCAGGTCCGAGCGCGAATCTCCGATCGACAACGTCCTTCCCCCTCCTTCGACGGTATTGAAGAGGTACTGCAACGGAAGCGCCGAACCCTGAACCACGTCTTCGACCTTGGGCGAGACGTTGATGTAGACGTTCCTGAAATCCTTGGAGCGGTTCGTGGGATTGGTGGTCACCAGCACGCCGCCCATTTCGGAGGGGCACTCCTCCTGGACAATGACGCCCATGTAGCAATCGTCGAGCGAGATCCCTACCTGCTGGCGCAGGCGCACGCTCCTGGGCGAGACCAGCGAGGCCCAGACTTCCTTGATGCTTTGAAAGATGTTCTCGGCCGTGGTCACGTGATTGAGCGACTCGTAAATGCCTGCCGCCGAGAAATTCTCGAGGTCCTCGGCGTTCGACGAACTTCTCACCACGAAGCTGCTGACGCCGCTCAGGTGATTGGCGATCTGGGTGTCGATCGCGTTCTTGATCGACTCCGGCATGCGGGTGTTTCGGATCATCTGCTGCAGATTGACACAAAGAGGGTCGATCTCGCGGGCGCCCAGCTCAAGCGCCATCTTCAGCTTCCCGATGGCTTGCTGGATCCGGGGCGATGACTCGAGGAACTCCTGCTGAACCGAGAACGGGATCGCGATGCCCTTGGGAACCCGGATATTCTTTTGCAGGAACTCCCAGGACGCGCGATTCAGGTCGGCGGTTTCGGGCACTCCCAGGAACTTCGACAGATGGGACAGAAGGTTCGGACGAGGCGCGCGAGGCACGCGGTAAAATCCGATCAGGCGCTGGGACCCGCGGTCCAGAAGATTCCTTAGCTCGCCGAGGTTCGCCGCCTTCGTGCCGTACTTGTATCGGTCTCCCATTTTCAGGCGATCGAGCTCGACGATCGGCGTATTGACAGTCTCAGGCTCCTCGAGCCGGATCTGTTGCACGCTCCACGCCGGGCGATGCGAGATCTCGATCGGTCGATCCACCGGGGCGAGCGAGATCCCGTCGGCGTTGATATCCACGGAGTAGCTCACCCACTGCCCGTCGAGCGAACGCGCCTCGATGTCGCTGAAAACCCCGAGCTGGATCGCGTTGGGGATCTGCCATCCTGACGCGAGCACGTTGGTATGCGAAAGAGGCGTGGTGTGATGTGAATTGATGATGCCCGCCACGCGCGGGATGTCGTCGGGAACCCGCGGCATCACCACGATATCGTACCATTCGATCGAGTTGAACGACCGCCGATACTCGAGCTCGCTCCTGAATGCGCGAAGGCGGCCAACGGCGTTCCCCGGATTCAGGGCGATGAACTTGGCCGAAGCGAAAAGTTCATGAGTAAAGACACGGGGAAACTCCGCGGGGCTCATGGTCGCAACGAAGGACTCCTGGTCGTGATTGGCCGGCGTGAAAAGAAGCGGGATCGCGCCCTCCAGGTTCTCCTTCACCGTCGAAAGGAACTCCCGGCACATCGACTCATCCATGTTGTCGATCTCGACGCTCTCGAGCGTGAAGAAGCGCTTGTCGCCCCTTCGATGGAGCGCCAGGATCCCAAGGAAGAGCTTTCGATCCGCGCTGAGGTAGAAATCGTGGTTGAAGTCGTCGAGCCTCGATTCGAGCTCCTTGAGCGTGATCTTGAGGAACCTCTCGGAGATGTAATCCGCGTGGAACTGATATCGGCCATTATTGATGAAGTGAATCGTTCCCGACGGCCGCTCCACCACCACTTTGACGAAGGGATAACCAGCCAGGTTGCCTGAAAGCTGCGCGAACGCCTCAAGTGTCAGGCGCTCTCCCACCAAGGCAGCCGTCGAGGTATCCTGTCCAGGCCCTGGGCTCGCGCCCGGGCTGAGCGAATGATGCGAATTTTCGGGCTCTACCGTCGTCACCTGGGCCATTGGGTGAAGCTCCTATCCAACCGAGTTTGGATCCCAACTCACATACCAATGATAACGCAGTAAGTCATCTTAAAT
>CAYNDM010000259.1:1048-4833 GCA_964395265.1 uncultured Bacteriovoracaceae bacterium | reverse complement strand
TATCTTTGCATGCACGGATTTTCGGGCGGGGGGGGAGCTTCGGGATATGCCGGTATTTTGACGATTGGGTCACTCCAAACTGGGGAAAGGTGGGGGGTATGGTGGTATTTTTAAATTCATTAAACTCAAGACCCATGTGTCCGATAAGACCATGAGGGCAAGTTGACCTATGGCCAATCAAAGCGCTGCCAGGAAAACCAACGCGCAGTACTCGGAGCTCCTGGAGAAACTCCAAGACATTCCGACGCTTCCCGCGGTGGCGATGAAGGTGAACGAGCTCATCAACGACCCGAACTCGTCCAGCGCTGATATCGCGAACGTTCTCAAGAAGGACCAGGTCCTTACGGCGAAGATCCTGAGATTGGTCAACTCCTCCTATTACTCGATCCCTGGGGGGGTCACGGATGTCCAGAGAGCGCTGGCTTTTCTCGGGTTCAATACCTTGGCCCAGCTGATTCTCGGATTGTCCGTGCTTTCGGTGTTCAAGACAGGCGATAGCCCGCAGTTCTCGATGCTGGGCTTCTGGAAGCATGCCTTGGGCACCGCGGTTTGCAGCGAGATGATCGCCAAGCGCCTGAAGTACGCCAAGCCCGAGGAAGCATTCACCTGCGGTTTGCTTCACGACATGGGCAAGCTCGTGCTTCACGAGATCGATTCGGATCGCCTTGCGAGCATTATCCGAGAGGCGAGCGAGCGGAAATGCTCTTTCTACGAAGTCGAGAAGGAGTGGGACCTGCCCGCCCATCCCTATCTAGGCGAGCTGATCGCGACCAAGTGGGGTCTGCCACAGGTGATCCGACTGGCCATCCGCTATCACCATCTGGATGTGAGTCAGATGGACACGATCCTTTCTTCGGCCAAGCCGGTCATTCAGATCGTCAGGCTGGCCAACACGATCTGCGTGAAAAACGGAATCGGGAAATCCGGCGACTGCTCGGATGGAACCATCACCCCTGACATGCTGGCCCCGCTCGGGCTGAGCGAGCAGGACGTGCAAACCCTAGAGTCCCAACTCGAGAAGGATATCGAGCGGGCAGGAGCGTTCTTGAGTGTCCATAGCTAGAAAGGCGCCAGAGCTCGCAGTTCTTCCGGGAGGAGGCGAGCCTCGCTCGTCGTTGGACGCCAGCAAGTACGAGGCGCTTTTCGATCAGGCCTCGGACGCGATCCTGGTCGTCAACGGGGATGGGAGCATCGAGGCGATGAACCAAGCCGCCGAGGAGCTCACCGGCTTCGTCCGGACCGAGCTCGTCGGAGCGATGGTGAAGCAGCTTTCGCCCGACTCCCAGAGGCAACGCATCCCGGCGCGCGCCCGCGCTCTCACCGACGAGCTTTTCAGCGCGCCGGGAACGTACGAGGACGTCGCGATCCTCCGCAAGGACGGTTACCTCCGGCTGGTGGACGCCAGCGTGAGGGTCCTGGTCAGCGGGGGCTCGACGCTGGCTTTCGCCCTCCTTCGCGACCTGACCGAGAAGAAGCAGATGGAGCGCGAGCTGATCACCAAGCACGCCGAGCTCAAGAACGCCTATTACCAGCTCGAGCGCAAGAACGTGGAGCTCGAATCGATGCAGCAGATGCTCGTGCAGGCGGGAAAGATGGCCGCGCTCGGGGAGCTGGCGGCCGGCATCGCGCACGAGCTCAACCAGCCGCTGCAGGGGATCCGCGGCTACGCGCAGGAGCTTCGAGACTTGGCGCTGCCTATGGTCGCCGGCCAGGCGAGTGCGAACGAGGTGGGAGCGGGCCTGAGAGAGATCATTTCGAACGTCGATAAGATGGCTCAGATCATCGATTACCTGCGGGCGTTCACGCGCAAGTCGACGGAGAAGCACGAATTGACCGACGTCCATCACGCGGTCGAAGAGGCGCTCAAGATGCTGGATCGCCAGTTCAAGACGCGAGGAATCGTTGTGGAACGGAATTTCGGGGAGCTGCCCAAGATCTACGCGAACCCGCTGCAGATCGAGCAGGTCTTCATCAATCTCGCCACCAACGCCCGCGACGCCATCGAGGCCACTGGGCGGGGAAGCGGAAAGATTCGAGTGACGACCCGGTCTGTCGGAGATTTCGTCGAAGTGGTTTTCAGGGACGACGGGATCGGGATGTCCGAGATGGCCAAGGCGAAGGCGTTCAACCCGTTCTTCACCACCAAGGAGGTGGGCAAGGGGATGGGTCTGGGACTGAGCCTGAGCTACGGGATGATTTCGAAGTTGCACGGCTCGATCGTCGTCGAAAGCGAGCTTGGAAAAGGCGCTGCTTTCACCGTTCGACTGCCGAGGGATTTCAGGGAATTGGCATGAACTCATTGAGAGGGAGGAAAGGGAGAGTATGATGAATCCACGTATATTGGTCGTAGATGACGAGGAAACGATCCGCAAACTGCTGAAGTCGAGGCTCGAGCGAGAAGGGCGCACCGTCGAGGTGGCTTCGAACGCCGATGAAGCCGAGGCGTTCTTCGCCAAAGGCGACTTCGGAGTGGTGGTGACCGACCTGAAGATGCCGGGCAGGGACGGCTTCGCTCTGATGAGTGCGATCCAGCAGAAGAACCCCCTGGTCCGTTTCGTGGTGATCACGGGACACGGAGAGAAGGAAGCGGCGGTTAAGGCGTTGCGCCAGGGAGCTTCGGATTACCTCGAGAAGCCCTTCGACCTCGATGAGCTCAGCCACGCCGTGAAGCGCGGCCTGCGGGAGTATCAACTCGAGCGCGAGAACCAGGACCTGGTGGGCAGGCTCCAGGCCCGCGTCGAGCGCGTCGAAGGCAAAGCGGAAGACGAGTTCTGGTATGTCTCGAAGTCCTCGAGCATGGCCGAGGTCAACAACTGGCTCGCGGTGCTTCGCCGTGAATCCATGCGCGACGCCGAAGAGCCCACGGTGCTGATCCTCGGCGAGAGCGGCACCGGCAAGGAAGGCGTGGCCCGCATGGTCCATGCCGGATCGCGCCGGGGCAAAGGCCCTTGGGTCGCGGTGAACTGCGCCAATTTCAACGAGCAACTCCTCGAGTCCGAGCTTTTCGGCCACGAGAAGGGATCGTTCACCGGCGCGAACTCCCTGAAACGCGGGCTCTTCGAGATCGCCAAGGGAGGCACTTTGTTTCTCGACGAGATCGGCGAGATGGACGTCAAGCTCCAAGCCAAGCTCTTGCGAGTCCTTCAGGAAAAGGTCTTTCGCCGGGTGGGCGGGACCGTCGACATCGACGCCGATGTCCGGGTGATCGCCGCTACGAACAGGAATCTCGAGGCGCGAGTCAAAGCGGGCGCGTTCCGCGAGGATCTCTTCCATCGCCTCAATCGCGTGACTGTCGATATCCCGGCGTTGCGCGATCGCAGCGAGGATATCATTCCGATGGCCACTCAGTTCGCTGAGCGAGCGTTCCGTGCGCGTGGCAAGAAGTTCAAGGGGTTCTCTCCGGAGGCTCAGCAGGCCATGAGCGGCTATCCTTGGCCGGGCAATGTCCGGGAGCTCCTGAACGTGATCGAGCGCACGGCTTTGGTGTACCTGGGCGAAAGCCCCGTGAGTGAGCGTGAGCTCAGCCTTCCCAGCGCGACGATTCGTTCGGATTTCTCCCCGAAACTGACGACTGTCTCGGATGGTTCCGTTCTCCCTGCGACAGGCGAGGGCTTCATGGACCTGAAGAAGCGTTGGAGCGATAACTTCGAGCGCGAGTACCTGGCATCGGCACTGACCCGTCACGGCGGCAATGTCTCGGCGGCGGCTCGCGAAGCGAAAATCGATCGCTCGAACTTCCTGCGACTCCTGCGCCGGCACGGTATCAAGGCAGCTTCGTTCCGCTC
>CAYNDM010000259.1:0-1038 GCA_964395265.1 uncultured Bacteriovoracaceae bacterium | reverse complement strand
GGCAGCAGCCTGATCCGTTTGGGCGTTGCTTCAGCGACGTCCGGATACCCTTTCTCTCCATGCCTCCCCGGAAGCTTCGTGGCTTTCGGGGAGGTATCGTTTCGGGCCCCTCCTGCTTGCGAGCCGCCGAGTTGGAGCGAGGACTACCCACCGGGTCGCATTTGACCTAGAGCCATGGGCGCGTCTCTCCTGAAAAAACATAGTGATTTCAATGGAGTTCACCTGGCACCCGTCATGCTTTACCTCATCGCATGAACGGCGCTGAGCCGGGCAGAGCAGGGCAATCGGGCCCAGCACTCGACTCAGCCATTGCGACTGGAGAACGTATGTCGAACGCAAGAGAGAGCCTGAAGCAAGTCGAACTCGAGGGGATTCGTCACCTCCTCTCACACCTCCTCGGCGAAGTCACCGCCCTCGAGGAAAACTACTCTCAGGTGCTCCGCGTTCTCCGGAAGTTCGAGAGGGCCTGCGACGTCGATGATCTGTCCGGTCTCCTGAGGAGACAGGCGTTCTTCGGAAAGTGGCAGGCCCTGCTCGATGAGTGCCAGCGCTTGAACGAAAGCTGCGGAATTCTGCTGATCGACATCGATCACTTCAAGCGGGTCAACGACACTCACGGCCATCCGACAGGAGACGAGGTGATCAAGCAGATTTCCTCGTTGTTAAAGCAGTACGAGTCCCCCAACTGCTTCAGTGGACGATATGGGGGAGAAGAGTTCGCGGTCGCAGTCAGAGGCACTGATGCGGAAGTGCTCGGCATTGCCGAGTTCATCCGGAGGGGTGCCGAGAAGCTCCATGGCCCCGTGATCGGCAAAAACGGCGAACTTCTCCGTGGTGTTGAATGGAAGTGCACGATCAGCGTGGGCATGGCGTCTGCCCACAAAGAAGGTTTCGACGCCACTCGTCTCCTGCAGGCCGCCGACGAAGCCCATCACGGTGCCGCCGACCATCGTGTAGTGGAAGTGCGCCACGACGAAGTACGTATCGTGGAGGTGCACGTCGACCGCGAGCATGCCGAGGAAGAGCCCCGTCAGGCCG
>CAYNDM010000258.1:2077-4836 GCA_964395265.1 uncultured Bacteriovoracaceae bacterium | reverse complement strand
CGCCACCTATGAGATCCGGGTGCAGGGATCCTTTTGGGGAACGAGCGTCGAACTCAAGGAAGTGCTTCACTACATCGCCGAAGGAAAGCTGAAACCCCAGGTGGATACGGGCAAGCTGGGCGACGTCAATCACTGGATCGAGGAGCTTGAGCATGGCCGCGTGCGCTCCAGAATGGCGTTGATGCCAGAATCTGTGGCGGGAGCGCTCCCGAAAACGGCGTGATGATGAAACCTTGAAATAGGCCATCAAGTCTTGGCCTGACCGTGGCGAAGAAAAAGGCGACTTAATCACGCGGCCCGAGGAAACTGGACTCTTTGAACCTGATCTGCGCGTTGAGCTTTTCTCATCTGGTATCGGCCAACCATGATCAGAAACACACCGCCAAAGGCCAGAAAAACGAGCTCACAAACCAGCCGCGCTGGCTCAGGAGCTCTCTGAATCACATGATGTACCTGAAGAATCTGATGATCGATGATCCCCTCGGTCAGATTGAATAGGCCCTATCCAAAGATCATGGATCCTACAAGATTCCATCGAAAAATCCCCCTAATCCGATGCCCAAAATGGTACCGGAGACAAACAAAGGTCGAAAGTCAGTTCGATTTCTCATCTTCTACAACCCTTTCAGGCTCTACTGTCGCGCTCCGCCCATTCCATCTCGTCAGTCGCGGTGGACCGAAGTGAAACCACGCGACGATCCCGCCCAAGACCGAGAATGGAGCCATCGTGGCAATGAGATTCACGAGAAAGTCCTCGGCAAAGATTCCATCACGAATCGCTTCTCCGGTTCCAGTGGCGCAGATCGGACAGGCGATTACAGCATCGCTCCATGCCAAAATCACCGCTACGGAAGCAAGTCTGCAAATCAATCGCCCCTCTATCCTCATTCTTGGAATCCGATGCAAACCCCACACTCATCCACTGGGGATGGCTCTTGCTATGCATGCCTCTTTGGAACATGCGGCGGATCAGAACGCGCAGCTCACCTGAACTCATGGATTCGCAAAAATGGAAACGTCTATTGAATTGGATGGCGTGACATTCCTCTATGTCCTCGTCTTTAGCCTCCTAGGGACCACTGGGGCGTTGATCGGGGCTGGGGTCATACTACGATTCCCCATGCTCAGGGCACGGTTTCGCACTCCGCTTCTATCCTACGCCGTAGGAACCTTGCTCGGTGCTACCTATTTGGGTCTTTTGCCGCACTCGATCGAAGAGATCTCAGCGCAGCGCGCGCTCCCGACGACCTTGATTGGGATCTTAGGATTTTTCTTTCTAGAGAAGATGCTTCGACTCCCGCATATCCACGGGCATTCGGCGGGTCACTCTCTCCAGGACTCTGAACACCTCGAATCTCGACCCGCTGCTACGCTCATTCTGATCGGAGACGCGATTCACAATCTCGTCGACGGCATCCTGATCGCCACGACATTTATGGTATCGGTTCCTTTGGGAATCGGAACGGCTTTCGCCGTGATAGCGCACGAGATCCCGCAGGAACTTGGCGATTTCGTCATTTTGCTCGAAGGTGGACTGAATCCCCGCCGGGCCTATCTGCTGAATTTCCTGGCGTCGCTCACGACGGTTGTCGGTGCGATGCTGACGCTTAGCCTTCAGCAGGAAATTCGAAGCTGGATTCCATACATTCTCGCGATCTCCGCCGCGAGCTTTACCTACATTTCCATGGTCGACCTGGCGCCCTTGCTTCATCATCATGTGGGACTTCGCGCTGGATTTCGGCAGGCGCTCGGTCTACTGACCGGAATCGGAACAATCGCTTTGATTCATCGCCTAAGTGGCGAATGAGACCCTATCCTGAAACTCATGCCACTCGTATTTCTTTTCCCTCTTTGCCGATCAATCGCCCCACCCGAAGCTCGTCGATCTCGAGCGAACGAATTCGCAAATCGCGAATGACGAGCTTCCGGATGAGCACCCGTCCCAGAGCCAGTGTCCCGACTGCAAAAGCGCCTACGGCAAAGGCCCCGACCGCTCGAGCACCGGTTGAATACGCTCCGATAGCCATGGCTCCAACTGATGCTCGCTTGATCTGGATCGGTTTTACAGGACTCATCGGACTCTTAGGATTCATAAGTCTAGCTCCTTCTATCTGAAACATTAGGCAGCAGATGCCTCCTGATTGATTCTTTGTTGCGTGATCCTTCGCGCCCTCGCCATCATTGGCCATCGGAGAAGCACCCGATAATGCTCGCGCACTTGGTATACCGGCATGAACTGATCCAGCAGCCTGTCAGGAGCGGACCTGGGCATTCGTCCATAGCTCAGCAAAGTTTTTATGGCATAGCCCAGATAGAGGCTGACACCCAGCCCCACACCTCCGGCGAGAAACTTTAGGCTTCTTCGTGCATTCTCCACGAACTCAAAGAGAGCAAGAGCCGTGCTTTATTGCTAAAGGTGACCGCTGAACTCCGGTTCGCGATCAAAGCGATCATGCCTGCCGTCGACTACCTTGACTGGCGCACTGGCCCATTCCCTAGGATCAAGATCATCCAAGGCCGCCAGAGACACCATGGCCATTCTCTTACCTCCAGGAAGCTCGCCCCTTCCAAATACCTTGATCCCACAATGCCGGCAAAAATGGTGGACCGGACCGTGCCAATAGCGAGTCAGTTCCTCCTCGCCCGAAATCACCCGGAGATTCTCGGGCTGGACGGCCGCGCCCCAGAAGCGGCTCTTGGTGCAGATGTGGCAATTGCACTTGAAAGTGCCTGCCATCAAGTCGAACGTCGCTTCAAAC
>CAYNDM010000258.1:0-2067 GCA_964395265.1 uncultured Bacteriovoracaceae bacterium | reverse complement strand
TGATAAGTTTTCATCGCCATTCTTCAATGGCTACCTTGAAATCGCCTTCGAAACAATCGCGATAGTCACTGTCGCAGCTGAGCAACTACTTCTTGGAAACCACTTCTTCCCGAAGCAGCTTTTTAGCGATGACGAAGACGACGAGAGCAACGATCGCGAAATCGATCATACTCCCGATCACTCGCCCGTAAAGAATGCCGTTGTGACTCAGCTGACGAATATCGTCGACATGGGCCGCTCGAAGGGCTGGCTGAAACAGCAGTGGCATCAGAAGATCATTCACGACACTATTGACCAGCTCGTTCAGCTTACCCCCGATAACGACGGCGATCGCAAGACCGATAACGCCATACTGCTTCAAAAACTCGATAAACTCCTTCAACATCTCAAACCTCCGTGCTTGAATCTTTCAAGACTAGAATTTGGCCACGACAGCCGTAGTGAATTGGGTATCTGATGATTCCGTCGCCGGGGCCACGGGAATCTTTCGATATTTGACTGTGTATCCCACCTTCAGGGCGAGAATCTCGCTTATTGCCGCGTTCGCGGAAAGATCCAAGTTCAGCTGATAGTCCGACGAGATCGTAAGATTGGGGAGGTACTCGAATCCAACTCGCGTCGAGAAAGTCTTGGTCCAGGCCCGATCGGCCTCCAGATACAGACGAAGCAAACTTTGCGAAAGCTGCTCCGTAAATCGATTCTCGATCGCGTGCCGGTAGCCGCCCTCCGAGAAGAACTGGAACGCCTCTTCTTTGTAGAAATAATACTTCGCGCCGATATCCGAGTTGTAACGTTGGAGAAATCCGGCGAATACATCGCCTTCAATACTTTGGCCTGCATAACCACTGAAGCGATCGACCAGGCTTCGCTCATAGCGCAGCCCGAGCAACCAGTTCTTCGCCGACTCAGTTCCGCTCGAGCTAGTTCTCAGCAGCTTTCCGTCGAAGCGAAGAACATCCAATTCCCAGCGATACAGGCTCAACTGCCGAAAATTTAGGCTTTGCGACTTCGCATTGCCGCCGGTGAGCACGACACCGGCCTCGGACTCGTTGCTCAAGCCCGTCTGAGGCTCGTCCGCTCTCAGCTCGAAAAAAAACAGAACGCCAAAAATCAGAAGTGACACCACCGGCTTGGAAGTTGTTCTCATTTTTGAAGGTTTACTTTAGAACGGCTGATCTACCAAGCAGGTTTCGTCTTAAGATCCTACCTCCTTCGAGCCCAAACCTCCGTCCAAGTCCAACCTCCGGCGCCGGGGGTGGGCGCAAAAATAAAGGCACTCGCATGGAACGCAGGTCCTCGCAACCAGACGCAGCACGGCCATCGAAATGGAGCGGGACGCCCGCATGGGCGCTTAGGTTTTACATGCTCGCAGCCGCGCCCAAGCGAGCCCGAACAGCGCCATCCACAGCACCGCCCCCAATCCGCCCCCCGGCGGAGGAGAGGAGCCGGGGCGCCTATCAACGGTAGCGCATCCGAAGCTCTCGCTCTGGGGGCCTCCGAACGGATAGCCCCAGGCAATGTCCGATCTCGTGCGCCAGCGTGTACTGCCCCTGATCGGGATCAACCGTGACCGTGCAGTGGATCGATTGGATAAAAGTGGCGATCCCGGCAGGAATCGAACCTGCGACCTGATGCTTAGAAGGCACCTGCTCTATCCAACTGAGCTACGGGATCGTCGAGGCTGTTTAACCATAGATTCGCTTGGCAATGCAAGCGGTTAGCTTATCATAGAGACATGCCATTATTCGAGTATCGATGCCTGGATTGCCAACTCAAATTTGAGGTCTTGGTTTCGAGCAACGGCAACGAGGTGATCAAGTGCTCGAAATGCCAAAGCAAAAACACCGAGAAACTCATCTCTCGTTTTGCGGTGGGTGGGCAGGGAGATCTACGCGAATCCACGATGCATGGCTGTCATGACCATTCGACCGGGTTGCAGGGCGACCATTGCGCTGGAGGCCCTTGCCACAAACACGGTTCAGGCTCGCACGGCTCTGATCACGAATGATCTTCTTCCCTAAAACGCATCAAGGCCCTGCCTGAACGCTGGGTCCAGACAGGGCCTTG
>CAYNDM010000257.1:0-4839 GCA_964395265.1 uncultured Bacteriovoracaceae bacterium | reverse complement strand
CCGGAGAGGTTGGCATCGAATCTTGAGGAGCTTACCTTGCTCATCTAAATCCGCCGTCAGCTCCGATCCGAATCGATCCCGAAAGCGACGCAAGTGATCCTGCAAAGCAGCCGAGTTCGCGGGCGCTTGTGGCCGAGGGCTAGGGTTAGGACTACGAGCGAGAGTGGAGGACGCTTGGGTCGTCGGATCCGGGGACTTCTCATCGACCCTGACCTCCTCGAGGTCTGAGCGCGATCCTTCGCTCTGAATACCCCTTCGGTAAACCTGGGTCCCGACCAGGACCAAAGCCACGAGAATCGCGATCAGCCAGCGGGAAAGAGCCATTTACTCGATCCTCGCCCAGAAACTGAGCTCCTCCGAGGGCCCGTTCGCGATGCTGACCCGTACCTTCAGCTCCACTGATTTGCTTTGCGCGCCGTCCGCTACCTTGACCCAGAGAGCAGTCATAGGAAGCGAATCGAAGTTGGGATTCGTCAGAAAGTAAGTGTTGCCTGTCGGCACCGTCGGCGCGAGCACCGAGACGATCCCTTTTCCGTTCACCTTTCCATAGCGGACCTGCGCCTGCTGCGAGGAAATCAACCCGGCATTGTAAACCGGCCCCAGGAACGTGAGATCCGGGTCAGTTGAGGTCACATCCACCAAAACCGCACCGGCAGTTAGTAGGGACTCATTCTTGAGATCCAGCCAAATGGCGGCGACGTCGCCGGCGTCCAGCTTGTTGTTCAAGCCAGTGGCGATTCCTTGCCTCACGATCTGCGGATCGCCCCCCATCCAGCTGGCGATCCAGGAACGAAGCGTGTCGGGATGATCCAATACCCGAATCCCGGGTGTCGAGCTCTTTCCTGGGCCAACCGCCGCCCATCCCGCCTCGAGCTGAGGAGCGTCGAGAAGGCCGCGCTCGCGAAGCGCTTCCTCGAGAGCTTGCTGGTCCGAGCTGGATAGGCCGACGACTGGCCCCCAGGTGGCCATTCGGTCGGCAAATTCGTTGAACGTCACGGGAGAAAGACGAGAAGGATTGGGCTTAGGAAGATGCTTGACCGCCTCGGTCACCACCTTGGTCATGAGCCGAAACGCCAGTTCGCCGTCCCCGCCCCTCGCCGCCTTGATTCTCTCATAGGCCGCCCATAGGGCGCTGGCCAGGATCACGGAGGTGTTGTGGATCTCCTCCTGCCCGCGATATCGCAGAAACGCGGCGCGAACCGAGCCAGCAGGGCTGAAATTGTCGGCATAAGGCCAGCCCAGGCCGTCGGGATAGACGTAGCTGATGGTGTTCGACGCTCCCGAAAAGCCGGACCAAGCGCTGAAATCACTCTTGAAGTTCGAGCATCCCTCGCGAAAGGCCGAATCGTACATCGGGCACGGATGCGCCCCTCGGAGGCCCATATAGTTCTGCTGGAATGTCCCCAAGGCCCAGCGACTAAAGAACCTCGGATCGAACCGCGGCGATATCGCCGGCTCCAAGAACCCAAGGGTCATGAAATCCGAAATCGCCTCATTCAATGCCCCGGCTTCGTCATAGAAGAAGGAATTCAGATCCTGGGTGAGCGAATAGGCGTTGACCGTCGTCGCATGCTGAATCTCGTGCAGGACGACCATCGCATCGTCGGCATAGGATGCGCCTGGAGCCGAGCGCGAATCACCTAAGCAGACTTTCTCGTGGATGGCGCCGGACGCGCTCCTGCCTCGCATATAGTAAGCGTTGTCTTCATGCATGCAGTGAGCCACGATCTTCAGTGGAGTCCTTGGCAGGAGATAGCCAGCCTCGTTGAGATGGCTGCGGTAAGCGTCCCCGAAATAGTAGGTCATCGCCTCCTGAAAACGCGCATCTCCATGGGAATACAAGAACTCGTTCCTTGGATCGAAAGCCAGGAACCCTTCCCGGCAACTCAGGCCATTCCTGACGTCGACGAAAGCCCCCTCGAGAACGCCTCTTCCCCCCAGGTTCCTGAGCGTTACCTCCTCGCGGAAGCTGTCGAGCCGCAACGAACTGGGCGACAAGGTCGGGTTTCCCGAGCTGACGATCGGATCCGGATTGAAAACGAATGCTCTGCCCTGGGGTCCGCTCGAGACCGAGGTCAGATCCTGCACGCACTGATCGCTGGAGGCCAAAGGGGGCTCCTTTTCACGGCAACCCACCCCTAACGAACCCAGGACGGCCAGCGCGAAAATGCACTTACTGCGCGTTGAATCCATTCCACTAGAGTATCCTGACCATGAGAAGCCCGACAAAGGGCAGATTTTGCCTAGGCAAGAACTTCTTGCTAGAACCTGCCTAAATGGACCTCAAAAAACCCGCCCGCGCGCTCAGAGCTCTTCCTGGTTATTTCTGGGCCGGACTGCTCGTTCGCATCCTTGTCGCGCCCTTTCTTCTCCAGTGGTTTCACCCAGACGAGCGTCAAATGCTCGAGTTCGCGCACTTCCACGCCCACGGGAGGCTGCATCCGTTCATGGAATCCCAGCTCCACCTTCGGAACCAGACCCTGCCCTGGCTGCTTTCTTACGTCATCCGGGCCTGCGACGGGGTGGGACTAAGCTCCCCCTGGGCCTATCTGAGCGCATTTCACGTCCTGATCGGGCTCTGGAGCTGGCTCGGGCTCATGGCGCTCATCAAATACTTCAAGGAGACATTCCCCGGGCATCCTGAAACTGCGCGAGCTTTGGGCTGGATCTTCGCTCTCTTTTGGGGTTTTCCATTTCTCTACTCGCGGCAACTTCTCGAGGCCGTCTCCGCCCCCTCCACCTACTTTCTTCTGCTCGCTGTCAGCCGATGGCAACCTCTGCGCGCCGGCTTCTGGGCTGGCGTAACCACCTTTCTTCGATATCCCAGCGCACTTTGGGCTTTCGGCGGAGCGATAGCCGCTCTTTTCGTTCCAGCGACGCGAAGGTCTCGACCCTGGGCACGCTCCATCGCCTTGGCCGCGCTAAGCTGCTTGGTAGCAATCGCTATCGGAGGACTTGCCGACTGGTCGACCTATGGCGAATTTCTTCGAAGCGCCCCCGCGTATTGGGACTTCAACCGACCCCACGGCCCTGTCGAAAAGATGTTCGGCAACGACAGCCTTTGGGTGTACTGGCGTTGGTTCGAGTTTCTGCTCACCCCCTGGCTTGCGCCACTGTTCATCGCATTGGCCGCGTATGCCCTTTTTCGATCCCCTTTTCTAGCGGCGTTCTGCATTCCCTATCTGCTTGCGCATTTTTGGACTCCGCATCGCGAGCCCCGCTTCATGCTTCCGCTGACCCCGATCCTGTTCTTGGTGATCGCCGAGGCACACGCCCGTGGCCAACTGCGGTTTCTTTCGAATTCCTGGCGTCACGCCTCTCGACCCGTTCGCGGAGCACTGGTCACGATGCTGATGCTGCACCTAGGGATCAATTTCGCTTGGTTCCCCATGAACGCCTGGGCCCAATGGAAGAGCGCTCAAGGGACTTTGATACGGTACTACCAGGAGCTTGGCCGCGTACCCACTCATCTGATCGTCAAAGCGGATCCGGTCATCGACGCTTTGGTTCCAGTCGATGTCCGCTGGGCGGATACCGATTGCCAGTGGCACCGCCCACCCTTGCCGGCGCCTCACCCGCGCTGGTTGCTCTACGCCAGTGAGGCCCCGAAAGAGTGCGTGAAAATCTCGGCTGGAAACGTCCCCGATTTTGGCCCCCTTGTCCTGAAGCGTCTACTCCGGGTTCGAACAGGTGATCTCTGGAGATGCCCCGACACGGCGCTAGTGGCGATCTGCCCAGAAGGATTTCGGGATGCCGCGCCAGACGAGCCCTGGACCTTCGACCACTTATAGTACCTCGTTTTATAGCGCTTCGTTCTTTCCACTTTCAGCACGCGAGTTGCAACTCTTCGCGGAATGCGTGACTCGGAGTCGCCCCCTTACCCCAGGATCGTGCGGCGGGTAGCCGCGGCCGCGATCGCGGGTATCTTTGCCGGGGTTCTGATGGGGCTCGTCCTGAGTTTCCTTTTCGCGATTACGGGGCGCCCGCCCCTGCTGGCGTTCCGCCTTCTTTCTGGAACCACGATAGGCGAGGCCGCCATGCTGCCCGATCCTGGATGGGTCACTTTGCTCGTCGGATTTCTCGCTCATCTGGGATATTCGGCGCTTTTAGGAGCGCTATTCGGCTTGCTCGCCCTGACCCGCTTGGCGAAAAAGCCACTCTGGACCGGCTTGCTTTACGGCACTCTGATCTGGATCGGCAAAGAAGTCTTTTTGTATCCGGCCGGGATTGATCTAACCGTGGCGACTCGCATGCCCGATCTGCTTTATTGGATCGCTCACCTCAGCTTTGGGCTGGGACTGCTGGGCACGTTCGGAATAGAAAGGTACTTGATGCGCAGGGACCTGTCGGAGGAAACGGGCCAGCGCGCCGCTTGAGTGGGCTCAGTGCGCCAGATCGATTCTGATCACCTGCTCGCGAAGGGCCTGAAGGACCTGCTCGCTGTGCTCGGGTCCTCGGGTTTCGAGCGTTAACGCCACATCGGTCTTGTCGATCGACACCGAGGGCTCGTTCCGATCGTGGATCGCTTGAAGCACGTTCGCGCCTTGCCGCGAAATCAACTCCGCCAGCCTGGCCAGCGATCCGGGCCGATCACTGATCAAGACATTCACCCTGAGGCGCCTACCTGCTCGAATCAATCCACGGTCGATGATCCTCGAGAGCACGTTCACGTCGATGTTCCCGCCGCCAATGATGAGCACGACCTTCTTTTTCCTGATGCGTCTTCTGATCTGGTCGAGCGCCGCCAACGGAAGCGCGCCCGCACCTTCGCTGATGACTTTGGCCTTTTCGAGCAAGGTGAGGATCGCGGCGGCGATCGCCTCGTCATCGGCATGAAGC
>CAYNDM010000256.1:0-4861 GCA_964395265.1 uncultured Bacteriovoracaceae bacterium | reverse complement strand
CTAATGCCCAGAGGTCGATTTAACAATCGGTCGGATGATCCAGAGATTACTTCAATGATTCGCGAAGTGATGCAGGATCGTCCGACCTACGGCTACAAGCGTGTAACAGCGATGGTGAACAAACGCTTCGGAAAACGGTTCAATAAGAAGCGGATTTACCGGCTGATGAAGAAATCAGGACTCCTGCTTCCCAGACAGCCGGTAAGCCGTAAAGATCACCCTGGCACGGGCAAAGTCATGGTCGCCCATCCGAATGTGCGCTGGGCATCCGATTGTTTTGAGATCCATTGCTGGAATGACGAACGCGTCTATGTCGCTTTTGCGATCGATTGCTGCGATCGCGAGGTGATTCACTGGATTGCTCAGAAGGAGGATATCAAAGCCGAAATCATTCAATACCTCATGTTCAAATGCGTCGAGATCCGATTCAATGCTCCTCGAGCTCCGAGAAAGCTCGAGTGGCTTACGGACCGAGGCTCGATCTACAAATCCAAGGAGACCCAGGCGATGGCTCACGGTCTCAACTTGAAGCCGTGCTATACGGCCGCCTACAGCCCCGCATCAAACGGGATTGCAGAAGCGTTTGTAGGCACGATCAAGCGCGACTATGTGCACGTGAGCGACTGCGTCTCGGCCGATTGGGTGATCGATCAAATTCCGAAATGGATCGAGGACTACAACGAGAACGCTCCGCACGCCGCCCTTGCGATGCGGAGTCCTAGGGAGTACCAAAGGGCACTTAACTTGGCCGGTTAGGTGTCAACTCGGACGGGGGCCAAAGCAGGGTTCAGAAATTTTCAAAACTACCGGCTCAGAGTGATTGCGCTGTGTGGGTGGAATGGAGTATTTGCAATCAGAAATTAAACGGCGCGAAATTCTCATGCCCCACGTGATGGGGAAGACCCCGCAACCCACCACGGATCGAGAAGAACCGAAGAACCGAAGAACCAGAACCGAACCGAAGAACCGAAGAAAAATGGTGGCCTCACCAGGAATCGAACCTGGAACAAAGCTTTAGGAAAGCTCCGTTATATCCATTTAACTATGAGGCCGTCCCTACCTTCACGTAACAGATAATCCACCGCCTCTCAAGCGCCTAGGGCAGTATCCCTTGCGAGGTTCCTGAAGCTAGCGGTAGAATATTAAGAGAATGGATTCTCCCTCGACAACTTGGAGTCTCTTGCAGCTCTTGCAGTTTTTTGGCCCGAAGATCCTTTATGCGGTTCTTTGCGGCGGCCTGATCGGCCTTGAGCGGGAGCTGAAAAACAAGCCGGCGGGCATCAAGACCAACATCCTGATCTGCTTGGGGGCGTCGCTCTACACGTCCGTGTCGCTCCTGATCTCGACTTCGCTGTCGGGTTCAGGTTTTTACGGCGATCCCGCTCGCGTGGCAGCCCAGATCGTATCAGGCATTGGATTCCTGGGGGGCGGTACCATCATTCAATCCCGAGGAACCATCCTTGGGCTGACGACTGCGGCCACGATCTGGGTGGTGGCGGCCATCGGGGTCTGCATCGGCATCGGGCATTCGGACATCGCCGTGCTTTCCTCCCTAACGGTCCTTTTGATCCTGGTAGCCAGCAGCTATTTTGAAGATAAGATTCTCGGACGATCCCTTTCCTTCGCCTGCGAGATCGTGGTGGATGACCCCCATGGAGCTGTGCGAAACGAGATCAATCGCTCCTTGGCGAAGTACGATTTGACCCTGGATGATTTCGATATCTCCGAAAAGGGCAGCAATAGCTTGCTCGCAGTGAAATACCGGGGCCATCGTTCAGACCATAAGAAGTTCATTCTGGACCTTTGGAGCACTCCTGGGGTTCGGGAAGTCAAACAAGTTTGAAATGAGAATCCAGCGTCGTGTCTTTTTCGCCGGCAAGGTTCAGGGAGTGAGCTTTCGAGCTGGCACCATGGCCGCGGTGCGCGCCCGTGGGGGCGATATCCAGGGCTATGTCAGAAATCTGCCCGATGGGCGTGTTGAGGCCGTCTTTCAAGGCGAAGAGCCGGCGGTCCTGGCTCTGGTGTCCTGGTGTCGAAGCGGTCCCCCTGGGGCGCAGGTGGACGCTCTCGAAGTCATTGAAGAGGATGTCGGAGGGAATTTGGGCTCGTTTCGCATTCTAAGGTAGAATTACCTTGCAAAAGCAGGCAGTTGTCTTTAGCGTCATATAGAGTCAATTCAATTTGAAATTGAACGTTCTCGATGGGGAATCACTATGACTAAAGCTGATCTGATCAACGTCATCGCCGAAAAAGCCCGTCTTCAGCACAAGCAGGCTGAGATCGTGGTGAACATGGTTTTCGACATGATGTCGGATGCCTTGAAGAAGGACGATCGAATCGAGATCCGTGGTTTTGGCTCCTTCGTCAATCGCAGCTACGGCAGCTACCAAGGCCGCAATCCAAAGACGGGCCAAGTCGTCCAGGTTCCCCCCAAGCGGGTGCCTTTCTTCAAAGTGGGAAAGGAACTCAAGGAAATGGTGGACTATCCCACCGGCAAACCCGCCTCAGGCGGCGGTTGACCGAACGGTCAATGCCCATCTTGAATGCCTAGCCCGTGGGGCATTCTTCGCTGTCCGAACTGGGAAACCAATTCCAACCAGCTTGATATCGAGATCGACAGGGACCGAAATGTGATCATCACGCCGGCCGTGAAGGTAAAACTCAAAGCAAGGTTCAAAGGTCTTAAGCACATGCGATGCCGAGATTTGTTCCTTGATGCACGGCTCATGATCAACACGCCTGATATGGGCGCGAGTTGGGTGATTGAATTGAATTCAGCAGTTCGGTCGGTTGCCCCCCTCGATCAAGACGGCACGCCGAATAACCCAGATCCTTCCGACCTCATCGAGGTTGATGTGGGTTATCGTCCGACCCTGAAAGGTAAGCTCGCCAAACACCCTAGGTACCTCATGTATTACTTGGATGATCCGGTCAGCGGCCAAACTTATTTAGTGAGTTCCTCGAACAATGGCGACGGCGCTACCTTTTCGGCGATCAACCCTGATCTCGCCCGCGCCGCGAATGAAGGCGTTGACGTGACTTTATACGGCACGTTCTTCGAGGCTGATCCCCATAATTCTCTACGCTTCCACGTTGACAAGGTCGTGTTCTGAGCCACGCTGATTGAGCTCCTCCCGAGCGATTCCCTAGCGCGAATCGCTCGGGCGTTTCTACTGGGTTCTCAGCCAGAAGACCGCCCCGATCGCTCCCGCGAGTAATAGGCGATAAACAGCGTACTGACCGCGTCCGCGTCCCTGAAAGTGCTTCATCAGGCCTCCGATCGCAAGCAGGCCCGCGAACAGGGTGATCACGACCGAGAGCACGAAATTCAGCCACGAGATGTCCGCGTGTGCCTGCGAACCGACGGTGATTCCCTGAAGGTGCAGGAAGCTGGTCACGGCCAGCGCCGGAGCTGACGCGAAAAAGGCGTACTTCGCGGCGGCTTCGCGATTGAAGTTACGGAACAAGCCTCCGATCACGGCTCCGGTGAGCCGCCCGCACCCAGGGACGAGCATTCCGGTCTGGGTGATCCCGATCACCAGCGCGTCCGTCGAAGTCCAGTCGAACATCCCCTTGTTTCTCCGGCTGAAGTGATCGGCGATCCACATAAGAATCCCAAATCCCGCCAGACTCGCAGCGAGCAGAGGCGGGGTCCATTCGAACTGAGCGAGCACGTCTCGCAGATAGTACCAACTGGCGCCTGCCGGCAGCGACGTGATCAGAAGGAAGAACGTCAGCCGCTCATCAAGGGTCATGGGACGCTTGCGGTAAATCAGAACCTGAAGAAACGAAGAGACGATGCTGGCCCAGTCATGACGAAAAAAGATCAGCACAGAAAGAAGCGATCCGAGCGTCAGGGCGCCATAGAGCGCAGGGGAGGGAAGGGGCCAGTCGAAAAAATATGCGATCGCGGAGTGATGCGCCGTAGGCGCGATCGGAAGGAATTCACTGATGCCGTGAACCACCGCGTACACAATCGCCTGGAATGTCGTCATAGGCTGCAGACTACCTTTCTTCTTTGAGGATGGTATCCATCATTTCGTTGAATTCGTCAGCCATTTCCCTGAAGTGGTCGCTCGATCTCAATTGCACCCTCGAGCTTGTCTTCCCTTGGCGGATTTCCATGAAAACTTTCCGGAACTGACGGATCGGCCCGGCCGTTCGGTGGGACACGAGGAGGCCGAACCCGCTGAGTAGCGCGGCGAAGAGGGTTGCCAGCAGCGCCATGCCGAGCATCGCCTGGCGAAGTTGGATCAAAAGAATATCCTTGGCCTCATCGGGCAAAGAGGCGAGGTCCATAAGCGAGAGGTAGCTTTCGCGCATATAGGCGTAAAACAAGAGCGTGAATAGTCCCGCCAGCAGGACGCCTTGAAGAGTCAATAGCGCCACGAAGCGGAGCTGGTACTTGGCGTCGACGAGAAGATTGAACGGATGCCGCTTTTCTTCCCCGTGGAGCTCGGTTACGTCTTTTTCCAGGTTGTCAGACACATCCCCAATTTAATGACGAGCCTTGCCGTAGAGCAAGCCGTTTCTATCCACAGATTAGCGGGGCTCTGGCACATCTTCCGTCGAGCTGCTATTCCGAATAGAGGAGGATCCATGATCCAAAGAACAGCATTCGTTTGCCTGGCGTTCGTGATGCTCCTGGGGAGCTTAAACCCGTTGGCGGCCGTCGAGACCGCTGACCCTGGCCAGGTCCCGGTTCGATCTTTTGAGCATGACCGGAAAGACGTAGAGATCGTCATTCCGGACCTCCCTTGGATCTCCGTGCGCGAGATCCCGTGGGATCGGATCTTGAATTCGCAGGGCGGCTCGCGCGTGACCTTCGGCGGCCGATACCCGGCGTCCTCCATCACGCGGC
>CAYNDM010000255.1:0-4868 GCA_964395265.1 uncultured Bacteriovoracaceae bacterium | reverse complement strand
CCCCGCCGCACGTATCGAGCATCGCGATCGTGTCGGCGCCGGCCCGAGCCTGCAGGGCCATGTTCTCGGCCAGCAGATCGACGAGCTTTTCGTGAAATCCCTCGAACCTCCCGTCCTTCAACCCGTCGCGCGCTCCCTGAAGCTCGCCTTTGTGGCTTCCGGACGCGGCATAGAAAAACAATGTGAGAGGCCCGCCGACGAACCCCAGCAGCCCCTTCTCGCGGGGAAGGGCCTTGCGGATCAGTCTCATCGCATCGGACTGGAACTGAAGCTCGCGTGCGAGCTCGCCTCCGCCTTTGAGCTTGGCGAGATCGCTCTTTTTTTCGAGATGCCAGTCGAGCTTTGGACCAGGGTTGTAGTCCAAGCCCATGCCCATGACTTCGAGCGGGAATAGAAGGTCGGAGAAGAGGATCGCCGCATCGAAATCGAAGTCGCGGATGGGACCCATCGAATCTTGCAGAGCTCCATGAACGAATAGGTTTTCTTCAAGTTCTGGTAATGGGAATGATATCGCCCCGCCTGTCTCATCAACCAGACCGGGGGTCTCCGTGTGTTGCTTCGGGTGATCGCCGCTTGAAAGAGGTTTTTCTCCATGAGTCAGTCGCCTTTCCTAATTCAGTTGGTAGCCCACGCCGCGGATGCTTCGGATGGCTTGAGGGTTGTCTGGATCCGTCTCGACGAGCCTCCTGAGCCTCAGGATGAAATTGTCGACGGTTCTTGGGCTCGGAAACTCGTCCTCTGACCAGATCTCGTTGAGGATCTCGTCGCGGCTCACGACATGGCCTCGGCGGTCCACGAGGAGCTTCAGTAGTGCGCATTCCTTGTGGGTGAGCGAGTGGACCACGCCATTTACCTCGGCTTCGAACTTCGAGAAGCGAATGATGGCTTTTCCGACCCGAGTGTCCTCTTGACCGGAGGCTGCCGAGAGATAACGAGCGCGCTTCAGGCCGTTTTGCACTCGGAGAAGGAGCTCCTTGAGGTGAAACGGCTTCACCACATAATCCTCGGCTCCCAGCTCGAGACCCTTGATGCGATCCTCCGGGCTGCCGAAAGCCGTGGTGAAAATCACAGCCGTGGCTTTGTTGGACTGACGGATCGCGCGCGCGACATCGAAGCCAGAACCGTCCGGAAGCCCGACGTCCAGAAGGACGAGATCGAATCGCCGGGCGCCGATCTCGATGAGCGCATCCTCGCAGCTCATGACCCAGTTGACGTCGAAACCTTCGCGAGTGAGCCTTTCGGTGAGAGTCGAGCCCACGTTCTTCTCGTCCTCCACGACTAGGATCCTGGCGCCGTGCTTTTCAGCCATCCGACTGCCCCTCCTTGAAGTACAAAATCGCCTCGAAGCCTCCAGGGCTTGCGAACTCCGCGCGCCCTCCCATGCGCTCCATCAGCACGCGCACCAGGTAGAGCCCAACCCCGGCTCCCTGTGATGCTGCGCATTTCTGAAAAAGGGCTCCGAGCTTCCGCGGATTTCCCTGCACTCCCTCGCCGTTGTCGCGGTACCGAATCACGACCCATTCGTCCCGATGCTCATCGCTCAGTTCCACCTGGATCGGAGAGCGCTTGCTGTGGCGAAGGGAGTTTTCCAGGAGGTTTTTCAGGATGACCTGAACGGCCGAAACATCGATCTGCGCGATCGTGTCGCCCACGCGGTTCGTGACCGCGAGCCGGTCGGAGTGCGATTCGAGCCAGGACTTAAGCGTGCGATCGAGCCACGGGCGGATTCGCACGGACTGAGTGAAGACGGGACCTCCTCCTTCGACTCGCGCTAGCTCGAGGGTGCGCTCGACTTGGGCTTCCAGGCGCATCGTGTCCTCGAGGAGTCTCCCGATCAATGCAGTCTGCGAGGAGTCAGATCCGAGGGAGTCGGCAATCGATTCAGCTTGCAGGCGAATGCTCGTCAGCGGAGTCCGAAGCTCATGGGTCAGAGACGCGAAAAACGCCTGAAGCGAGCGTGAGCGCTTCATATCGCGCCAGTACAGCCAAGCCAGGAATCCTGAAGAGAGAATGAGTAGCCCATAGAAGGTGCCGGATTCCCACATCAGCATCCAGCGCATACGTTCCCAATAGGTCTGGCTCTTCTCGGCGAGGCCGGTGACGAGCTCGAGCTCGGAGATGCGCTCGGCCTGGATCAAGAGAAGCCGCGTCCACCACGCTCCCAACAGCACCACCATGACGAGCCAAAGGGCCTGGGCCGCCAGAACGATCCGGAGCTGACGCTTAGGTGCTTGAGTGATTCCGCCTTTTCCGGTCATCTGCGGCTGACTTCCTCCACGGCTGAAATCAGAGCGTCCAGGTGCGCATCCGTGTGAGCGGTCGAGAGGAAGCCGACTTCGTATCCGCTCGGAGCCAGGTAAATTCCCTTTTCGAGGAGTGCGTGAAATGTCCTGGCGTAAAGCTCCTTTTGCGAGGACGGGATCTCGGAGATCGCGCGAACGTGCCCGTCCTGGGTCTCCACCTTCCCATGAGCGGCCCAGAACAAGGAGGCGAATCGCTCTACGCGAATGGGAGCCGCTTTCTCCAGCCTTTCGGCAAGATTCTTGGTCCTGCGTTCAAGATCGGGATAGGGATCGGTGCGCTTGAGCTTTTTCAGCATGGCCAATCCCGCGCACATGGCTACCGGGTTGGCGCTTAGGGTGCCCGCTTGATAGACGGGTCCTGCTGGCGCGACCAGATCCATCAAATCCGAGCGTCCGCCATACGCTCCTACTGGAAATCCGCCGCCGATCACTTTGCCGTAGGTCACCAGGTCGGGCTTGAGTCCCGCTCGCTCGGCCATTCCTCCGAAAGCCACGCGAAATCCGGTGATCACCTCATCAAAAATCACCAGCGCGCTCGAGGCGCGCGCGATTCGGATGAGCTCGGGCAGGAACTCGTCTTTTTGAACCAGTAGGCCGTTGTTCGCGGGCACGGGCTCGACGATCACGGCCGCGATCTCGCGCCCGTGGATCTCGAACGCCTCCTTGAGCGCGCCGAGGTCATTCAGGGGAACGACGATGGTGTCGGAGGCGACGCTTTGGGAGACTCCAGCGCTGTCCGGCGAAGCCATTTCGGCCAGCCCAGAGCCCGCGCGCACGAGCATCGAATCCACGTGGCCATGATAGCAGCCATCGAACTTGAGGATCTTCGAGCGCCCGGTAGCGGCTCGTACCAGGCGAAGCGCCGCCATCACGGCCTCGGTCCCCGAGTTGACGAATCGAATTTTCTCGACCCATGGCAAGGAGCCTGTGATCATCTCCGCCAGCTCGAGCGAATAAGGCTCGGCGGTGCCAAAGGACCAGCCGCGGGACAAGGCCGCTTGAACGGCCTCGGCGATCTCAGGATCCTGATGCCCGAAGATGAGAGGGCCCCAGGACATACAGTAATCGACGTATCGATTCCCGTCGACGTCGGTCAGTTCGGCGCCCTTCGCCGAGGCGATGAAGCGCGGCGTGCCCCCGACTCCTCGAAACCCGCGTACCGGCGAATGCACGCCACCCGGGGAGACTTTCTTTGCCTTTTCGAAAAGTGCTTCGGATCGAGTGATCTTCATGAGTTTTGCTTTCCTTGACTCACCCACTCGCGCCAATCGTCGGCCGAAGGAAATACCGTGGGATGAAAGCCTGCCGAACGGATGTGTTCGGCGGTCTTCCCCGGACCGCAGGCGTGATGGGTTTCGGTTGAGAAGTACTGCTTGCCTAGATCGAATTGAGTGCCACTTCCCCAGTAGGCGTGGGTGGCCTCGCGAAGGCGAGCCCGGCTTTCTTCTGACAGCTCGGTAGAGACCTCATACGTAGCCAGGATCCGCCCGGGCTTGGAGCTCCCGGCCCAAGTCTCGGTCGCGCCGGCGTGCGTGAGGACGCACCACTTCGAGATCTCCGGAAGCCGCAGAATGGGCTCGGAGAGTGTCGGGAGGACGGAATCGAATCCGAGTCCTTCGGCGCAACCTTCGATCCAAAGACCCTGGGCCGCGAGCTTGAACCAGCTTCGCGTTCCCGAAACCCAAATACGGGCCTGCGACAGGTCTGGGATATCCGATGGCCGCACTGCCCGCGAATGGGCGACAAAAACCGCCGAACCCCGGAACGAGGACGCATCGTGCGAGGTTTCGATCTCTTGAAAGCGGGTAGTAGCCGCGAGCGAATGCTCCCAGGGCCGAACCGTTCCTTGGGGAGAGGCAGGTCTCTTGTTCCAGCGAAGCTCGTTCACGAACTCCCCGTCAGGCTTCCTCCCACGAACAAAAAGCATTTCTCCCAACTCGGAGTGATGAATCGCGGTGGCGCCGAATCTCTGATGGCATCCTCCGCCCCAGGCTTCGAGGATTCCCCTCTCCTTGCGGACCTGCGCTTCGGATTCGGGATCGTTGAGTTTGGAGAGCGCTTCGAGGATCTGACGATCCGAGGCACGGCACTCCACCGCCAAAGCTCCCTGTCCCGGCGCGGTGGGGCATTCACGCAACGGAAGAACCATCCAACGGACTCCGCTCAGAAGCCGCTCCACCTCAGGGCGCGCCTGCTCGTCCTGCCAAAGGCGGATGAGCCCCGCGAAGGCGAGCACGACGCCGTCGAGGTATTTGGGATGGTCTGGCGACTCATGCACGCGACTCAGCCTCGTATTGACGTTTCCTCGGATCTCGGTGAATTCGATGCGGCCCGTGGGCTGTGGAAGGGCCTTCTCCAAAAAGGACGGGAGATTCTCGAGCCTCCTCGGAGAAGAGGTGCCGATGCGGATGGAGCCTCCTTGACCGATTTTTTTCAGCGCATGAGGACCGAAAAGCTCCACGTCGCGGCAGTTCTCGCGTCTCGGGGTCGCGGCGCGAGCGAACTCCGCTGGTCGATCCAAGCTCAGGTCCTTGAGCGAGTGAACGGTGAGATCGACTCTTCCTC
>CAYNDM010000254.1:0-4887 GCA_964395265.1 uncultured Bacteriovoracaceae bacterium | reverse complement strand
CAAGGTCACCATCTCGGATGACGACGTAAAAAACTACTTCTATAATCACTACTCCAAGGACTCCTCGGCTCCTCTCACATTCAAAGTGAAGATCATCACCGTCAGCGCCGCCAGCTACAAGACTTCCTCAGCGGCGAAAGAAGTCGCCGAGCGCGCGGCGAATGAGCTGAAGGCCGGCGAATCCTTCGAAGAGGTGGCCAAGCGTTTTAGCGACGGTCCCACCGCCAAGACAGGAGGGGACCTGGGAACCCTTTCTGAAGACCAGTTGTCCCCGTTCATCGTCAAGGAGCTCAAGAAATTGAAGATCGGGGAGACCAGCGGTCTTATCTCCAGCCCTGACGGAGGATTCATTATCCTGAAACTGGCTGATGTGCAGACCAGCGAGACCCAGCGCCTGGATCAGATGAAAGAGGAGATCCGTGCCAAGCTCGCCGCATCCGAGTACCAGCGCCAGATCTCACTGTGGATCGATCGGGAGAAGGCCAACGCCTTCGTACATCGAGCCGGCGAACCCTCAATCGCGGGAGTTCGCAGGTCCGCTCTTTGATTCCAAATGATACTTGCGTTGACGCCTGGAGATCCCGCTGGCATCGGACCCGAGATCGTCTGGAAAGCGATCCGTTCCGGATCCGTCCCGGCAGGAGTCTCTTTGCTTTGCGTCGGCGCCCGTGATCCTTTCAAGCGACTCGGGGCCAGAATCGAGCTCATCGACCTAGAAGGCCTGAAATCGGGAATGAAACCCCCGCGTTTCGCCAAACCGACCGTTTGGCTGCTGCCCGCCCCGACGACATCCCCGAAAAAAACTCTCCTTCCTGGCTATCAATCCGGCTGGTCGATCCAAACCGCGACTCGACTGGTATTGAGAGAAATCGCTCATGCGATTGTAACAGGCCCAATCAGCAAGGAACGCCTGCAAGCCGGAGGCTATCCCTATCCCGGTCACACGGAGTTTCTCGCCGATCTCTGCGGCAAGCGTCAGGTCACGATGATGCTGGCCAACGATCAGCTGCGGATCACTCTGGCCACAACTCACTTGTCCCTCAAAGAAGTCCCAACCGCGCTGACCCGCCCGGCGCTTCGGAAAACCATCGAAGATACCATCGAGCATTTGCGATCCTGGTGGGGGATCCCGAAGCCGAAGATCGCGGTGGCCGCGCTCAACCCACATGCTGGCGAAGCCGGTCTTTTCGGGCGCGAGGAGATCCAGGTAATCCGACCCGTCATCGAAGCGATCGCCAAGAAAGAAGGGGCCAAGTCGCTTCTGGCCGGCCCTCTTCCAGCGGATACGCTCTTCGCGAAGCATGTTTCGACGCCCAAGCGGCGACGATTCGACGCGGTGGTTTGCATGTACCACGACCAAGGCCTGATACCGGTCAAGCTGCTTGATTTCCCGAGAACCGTCAATGTAACGTTGGGCCTGCCAATCATCCGGACATCGGTCGATCATGGAGTGGGATTCGACATCGCGGGCAAGGGGATCGCCGATCCCTCCAGTCTCGAGTCCGCGATCCGATTGGCAGCGGACCTTGTCCGGAAAAAACGAGGCGCACTGAGAGGCAACCGAAAATGAAGATTCAGATCAATCCTTCCATCTTCCGAGAATACGATATCCGCGGCATCGCCGGCCGCGACCTTTCTCCCGAATTCGCCGAGCTGCTTGGGCTCGCTTACGCCAATTACATTTCGGGCCGAAAACCCGAGGCGGGAAGGAGTAGGCTTACGGTCTCTGTGGGAAGAGACTGCCGCCTGACCAGCGACAGCTATGCAGAAGCTCTCATTCGCGGAATGAGGCGCGGGGGCCTGGATGTGATCAGCTTGGGAGTATGCCCCACGCCTTTGACCTACTTCAGCGTCTTCAATATGAATCTTGACGGCGGGATCATGGTCACCGGTTCGCACAATCCCGCCGATTACAACGGTTTCAAAACCTGCATCGGAAAAGAGACTATTCACGGCCACCAGATCCAGGAGCTCCGCGCGATCATGGAAAAAGGGCCGACCCCTACCCAAACCGAAGGATCGCTTAAGGAACACCTCATCATTCCGGATTACATCGATTACCTGGTCAAGAACGCCAAAGGCCTCAAGAAGATGAAGATCGTGCTGGACGCCGGCAATGGGACGGCCGCCACCGTTGCTCCCGAGCTTTTCACCAGGCTCGGAGCGGAAGTGATTCCGCTTTACTGCGAACTCGACGGTCGCTTTCCGAACCATCATCCCGACCCTACGGTCGTATCCAACCTCAAGGACCTGATCGAAGCCGTCCGAACAGAGAAAGCCGACTTCGGCGTGGCGTTCGACGGCGATTCCGATCGCATCGGCATGGTGGACGAGAACGGGAAGGTCCTTTTCGGGGACGAAATCATGGTGCTCTTCTCCCGTAGCGTGCTGACGCACAATCCTGGCGCCACGATCATCTCGGAAGTGAAATCCAGCAACAAGCTCTACGACGATATCCGAGCCAAGGGCGGAAAACCAATCATGTGGAAAACCGGCCATTCGCTGATCAAGTCCAAGATGAAAGAGACGGGAGCGCTTCTCGCCGGGGAAATGTCCGGGCACATTTTCTTCGCCGATCGCTATTTCGGTTATGACGACGCGATCTATGCCGCGCTCCGAGTCTACGAGATCGCCAGCGAAGCCAGCGGCCCGGTATCGTCCTTGGTCGCCGATCTTCCCAAGACGGTCGCCACTCCCGAGATCCGTCTCGACTGCGAGGAAGAGAAGAAATTCAAACTCGTCGAAGAAACGAAAGCCAGGCTTGCGTCAGGCCGAAAAATCGCCGACATTGATGGCGTTCGCGTGGATTTCGGCGACGGCTGGGGCCTTGTCCGCGCATCCAATACGCAGCCAGTGCTGGTTCTCCGTTTTGAGGCTCCTTCGGAGAGCCGGCTGAATGAGATCAGGAGCACAGTCGAGAGCGCGCTCCATGAGGCCGCCAAGGCGATCGGCCATGGCCCACTCGAGGTCAGCGAGCATTGAGCTCGGCATTTGAGGTGGAATGAAGTCTTCTTCCCAATCACCCCGCGCAAACGATGAGGCAATCGTCGTCCGGGGAGCTCGGGTCCACAACCTGAAGAATATCAGCGTCACGATCCCACGTGATCGTTTGACGGTGATCACCGGTCCGTCGGGATCCGGAAAGTCCTCGCTTGCGTTCGATACGATCTACGCCGAGGGCCAAAGACGTTACGTGGAAAGCCTTTCAGCCTACGCGCGCCAGTTTCTCGAAAAAGTCGGCAAACCCGATGTCGACTCGCTCGAGGGGTTGAGCCCTACGATCTCCATCGAGCAAAAGACAGTCAGCTACAATCCCCGGTCGACCGTGGGCACGGTCACCGAGGTCTACGATTACCTACGCCTCTTGTACGCGCGTTGCGCGAAGCCGTATTGCTGGAACTGCGGGAAACCTATCCGCTCCCAGTCTCCTCAGCAGATCGTCGATCACATTCTCTCGTCGCCCGAGAACACCCGGCTTTCGATCCGGGCCCCCATTGTTCGTGGCCGAAAGGGCGAATACCAGAAAGAGCTTCAGCAGCTTCGCCAGCGGGGATTCGTCCGGGTCCGGATCGACGGGGAGATCCTGGACCTTTCCCAGGACATTTCACTTGATAAGAACCGGAAGCACGATATCGACGTCTACATCGACCGGCTGATCATCAAAGGTGACCTGGGAGCGCTCGGAACCCGCGTCAGCGACTCCGTCGAGCTCGGACTGAAGTTAGGCGACGGGCAAGTGGTTCTCGAGACTCTTAGCGGCCAGGACGTCCAAGAGACGCTAATGTCGGAGAAATTCGCCTGCGCGGACTGCGGCATCAGCTATCCGACCCCGGAGCCTCGCACTTTCTCTTTCAATAGCCCGATGGGAGCCTGCCCCACTTGCGACGGCTTAGGAGTGGACACGTCAATCGAAGAGCAAGACGAATTGGAGGACGATGAAAGCGATTTGGCCTCGGCTCATCTTGAGATCACCCCTGAAAACACTCCTTGTCCGACTTGCCATGGGGCACGCTTGAGAAAGGAAAGCCTTCATTTCCTGATCGATGAAAAGAACATCGCTCAGCTTTGCTCTCTCTCTTTGTCCGATTTGAACGGGTTTTTTTCGACGCTCAAACTCACGGAGCGCGAGAAGTTGATCGCCGAAAGAGTGCTCAAGGAGATCCGAGACCGGCTCGGTTTCTTGAACGAGGTCGGAGTGGGATACCTGAGCCTGGATCGCCCGGCCAAGACCCTTTCAGGAGGAGAAGCCCAGAGGATTCGCCTGGCTACCCAAATCGGCAGCTCCCTGGTCGGGGTGATCTATGTTCTGGATGAACCCAGTATCGGGCTTCATCAGCGCGACAACGACCGGTTGATCGCGACGCTTGAGCGGCTTCGCGACGCGGGCAATACGGTTCTTGTCGTCGAGCACGACCGGGATACCATCGAAAAGGCCGATTATGTCCTTGATCTCGGTCCCGGCGCCGGCACCCAGGGGGGAGAGCTCGTCGCGGCCGGCACGGTGGAGCAGGTCCGAAAAAGCAAAAACAGCCTCACCGGCAAATACCTCCGTGGCGATCTCGAGATCGAGGTTCCAAAAGTTCGCCGCCCATGGGCCCGGGATCGCGCCATTCGAATCGAGGGTGCCAACCTGAACAACCTCAAAAGCGTCAGTGTCGACTTCCCGTTAGGGACCTTCACTTGCGTCACCGGGGTTTCCGGGAGCGGGAAAAGCACGCTGGTGATCGACACTCTCTATCGCCTGCTTTTTCAAAAACTCTACAAACCCGACACGGGCGACCTGAAGGTCAAAACAATTCGCGGGCTCGAGCACATCGACAAAGTCATCGATATCGATCAAAGCCCGATCGGCCGCACGCCCAGGAGCAATCCCGCTACGTATACCGG
>CAYNDM010000253.1:0-4888 GCA_964395265.1 uncultured Bacteriovoracaceae bacterium | reverse complement strand
TATCAAGGACGTGGACATTCGGGTTCTGACTCCCTATAAATTCACCTTAAGCGAGAAGACCGTCACGCTCCATGTCCGGGCCTCCGCCAAGGATGTGGGGCGCTTGAACCGGAATCGGGTTTTCGCTGTCGTGGACTTACGGGGAAAACCCAAAGGCAAGTATTCTCAACCGGTGAGGGTAACCCTTCCTGAGGGGATTGACCTAGCGAAGGTGATCCCCGAGACCGTCACTGTGACGCTTCACTGATTGATCTCTGAGGGGAGTGCGATTGTGAGTAGACTTTTCGGGACAGATGGAATCCGCGGACTCGCGAATGAGTTTCCGATGACGGGCGAAGTCGCGATGTCCGTAGGCCGCGCAGTAGCCTACGTCCTCCGAAACAATCAGATGAACCCGACTCGGAGCTCGATGCCGGTGGGGCTCAAGCCACTCGAGTCGAGCCGGCCGGTTCGGCGCGCGAAAATCGTGGTGGGCAAGGATACCCGTCTTTCGGGCTACATGATCGAGCAGGCATTGGCGTCTGGGATATGCTCCATGGGCGCTGATGTCATTCTCATCGGCCCTCTCCCGACCCCGGGAGTCGCTTTCGTCACACAAAGCATGCGTGCGGATGCCGGCATCATGATCTCGGCGTCGCATAACCCTTATTACGACAACGGGATCAAGATCTTCACCGGAGACGGCTATAAGCTTCCCGATGAGGTCGAGACCGAGATCGAGCGCCTGGTCTTCTCCAAAGAGATGGACAAGAGCCGCCCGAGCGGAGATCTCGTCGGCAAGGCGTTTCGCATCGACGACGTCCACAATCGATATCTCGTGTTCCTCAAAGCGCTCTTCCCGAAGGAACTGGACCTGCTCGGGCTTCGGATCGTGCTCGATTGCGCGAACGGCGCCGCGTATAAGGTCGCGCCTTTGGTGTTCGAGGTGCGGTGCGACGAAGTGCTCAAGAAGGGCGTGAGCCCGACCGGATTGAACATCAACGACAAGTGCGGGGCCCTTCATCCAGAGAATATCGCGGGGGCCACGATCGAGTATCGCGCGGACATCGGGATCTCGCTCGACGGGGATGGGGACCGCTGCATTCTCTCGGATGAGAACGGCGAGATCGTCGACGGAGACCAAATCATCGGTCTATGCGCTCTTCAGATGGCCCGCGAAGGAAGGCTCGTGAGCAACACGGTGGTCACGACGCCGATGTCCAATGTTGGGCTAGAGATGACGCTCAGGGAACACGGGATTTCGATGGTGCGCGCGCAGGTCGGGGATCGCTACGTGGTCGAGACCATGCGCAAGAACGGCTATAATCTCGGCGGCGAGCAATCCGGACATATCGTCTTTTTGGATCAGTCCACTACCGGAGACGGGATCGTTGCCGCGCTGAAGGTGCTTGAGGCAATGCGTCGAACGGGGCGCCCGCTCTCCGAACTCAAGAAGGCCGTGAAACTCTTCCCGCAGGTGCGCGAAGACGTGCGAGTCTCGAGAAAAGAGAAATTCGAAGACCATCCGGAGATCGCACGCGCCATTGCGGATGCCCAAGAAGCGCTTCGCGAAAAAGGCAGGGTCTTCGTTCGTTACTCGGGAACGGAGTCTTTGGCGCGCGTTCTGGTCGAGGGCGAGGACGCAGGCCAGATTCAGGGGCACGCCAGCCGGATCGCCGCCGCGATTCAGCGCAAATTAGGTTAGAAATCCCTTTCAGGACGTGCGATTAAGGGACCATGAGCTCCCGCGTGCAGCTTCCAAGACTCGGCGTGAACATCGATCACATCGCTACGCTTCGCCAACTGAGAGGTACGCCTTATCCCGATGTGGTGATGGCAGCCCAATGGGCCGAAGCGGCGGGCGCCGATCAGATCACCGTGCATCTGCGAGAAGACCGTCGTCACATCCAAGACGCGGATGTGAAATCCCTTCGAGCGGAGCTGCGAGTGCCGCTGAACCTCGAAATGGCGGCAACCGATGCCATGGTGAAGTTCGCTCGCCGGATCCGTCCAGACTGGGCATGCCTGGTCCCTGAGAAACGGCAGGAGGTGACGACGGAGGGAGGTTTGGATCTTGCCAAATACGAGAGGCGGATCGCCAAGGCGGTGCAGGACCTGAAGAAAGCGGGCACACGGGTGAGCCTTTTCATCGAGCCCACGCCTGCCGCAGTGAAACTCAGTGCGGAACTAGGCGCGGACGCAGTGGAGCTTCATACTGGCAGATACTGTCTGGCCACTCAAGGCGAGCGCTCCCAGAAGAGCTTAGCCAAGGCCAGGAAGGAGCTTGAGAGAATCCGTGCCGCAGGCCTGATGGGGGTTCGGCTTGGGATCAAAGTCCATGCGGGGCACGGTCTGGACTATGAGAATACTCGGGCGCTCGTCGACCTTGAAAGAGAAGGCGGCGGGTATCTGATCGAGGAATACAATATCGGCCATGCGATCGTCTGCCGCGCGGCGATGGTAGGCTTGGAAAGAGCGGTTCGCGAAATGGTCGCGACCATCAAAGCGCCTTGAAGGAGATCTCCATGTCTTCGAATTTGAGGATTTGCAGCAGTCACGAAATGCGGGAGCTCGATCGCGTCGCCGAGCAGGAGTACGATATCAGCGCGGCGATCCTGATGGAGAATGCCGGGAGGGCCGCGGCGCAGGTCCTGCTTGAGCAATTTCCCCAAGCTGGGAAAGAGACGGAGATCCTGGTTTTCGCAGGGAAGGGCAATAACGCCGGAGACGCGTTCGTAGTCGCGAGACGGCTCTTTTGCCTGGATCGCCGAGTCCGGGTTTTTCATTTCCTGGATGCGGAATCGTATCGTGGGCCGGTTCGGCAGAACTTCGAGATCCTGCGCAAGCTCAAAGCGAAAATGACCAAGATCGAAGGCAAAGCCGATATCGAGTCTTTCTTCCAGAGCTCCGGCGGGCCTTTTACGATCATTGACGGCATCCTTGGAACTGGCCTGAAGGGCAATCTCGAAGGGCTCTTTTATGATGTCGTCGAGATCATCAACCGCCAGAACGCGAACGAGGTGATCGCGCTCGACATTCCCTCGGGCGTGAGCGGCGATACCGGGCAGGTTCATGGGACTTCCATCCAGGCGACTCATACGATCTCGTTCGGCTTCCCGAAACTTGGGCACTTCCTTCCGCCCGGCGCAGCCCGTCGTGGGGAGCTGACCAATGTGGATATCTCGCTCCCCCCGAGGTTCAGGCGCGAGGGAGATAAGTTTCTCGTGATGCGGGAGCCGCTTCGCGAGCTTTTGAAAACGCGCGACCGTTACGGTCACAAGAACTCCTTCGGGCATGCCCTATTGATCGGAGGAAGCCCGGGCCGAATGGGGGCTATCGTGATGGCGGCCAAGGCGGCTCACAAGATGGGCACCGGGCTGGTGACGGTCGCAAGCTGGGAAGACTGTATGGATGCCCTGTTCAACAAGCTCCCGAATGAGACGATGGGCGTCCCGTTGAAGCTCAGCGGCCCCGAGTACGAAATCTATAGGAAGAACATGAGCACCTACACCAGCGTGGTGGTGGGGCCGGGCTTAGGGCTTCGCCCTGATGGCAAGTTCCTGCTCGAGGAGCTCCTTAGCGGTTATCAGGGGCCAGTGGTCTTGGATGCGGATGCTCTGAACCTGATTGCCGACCATCAGCTCCATGACCTGCTCAGGTCCAGACAAGGGCCAACCGTGCTGACTCCTCACGTGGGAGAGATGGCGCGGCTGCTGGGCGTGTCCAAGGAGGAAGTAACCGAGGACCCCGCGCGCGCCATCCGGAAGTCCGTGGAGCAAACTCATTCTATCGTCGTTCTCAAGGGAGCCGCGACGTTGGTCACCTCTCCGGATGAGGTGCTCTATCTCAGCCACTATCCAAACGACGGGATGGCGACGGCGGGAAGCGGCGATGTCCTGGCAGGCATGATCGGAGGTTTGCTTGGGCAGAAGATCCATCCTTTCCAAGGGACCTTGCTCGGCATTTACCTGCACAGTCTTGCCGGCGATCACGCAGCCAAACAGCACGGCCATCGCAGCATGACCGCGGTGGATATTATCGAGAACATCGGAAATGCCTTCAAAGACCTCAAAGAAGCCCAAGCACAGCCCCCGGCGCTCCCGCTGGAAAGCCGTACGCGCCTGCTCTGAGGCAGGCCTTCACCAGCTGGCCGAGGCGTTGGCGCGCGAGCTCAAGCGCGGGGACCGGGTGATCCTCGAGGGACCGATGGGCGCGGGCAAATCCACCTTCGCCAGGGAACTCATTCGCTCGCTCGGGGTCAAGCAGCTCCCTGAAGGCAGTCCTACTTTCGCGATCGCACATGAGTACAAGTCGCCGATATCGGATATCGCGCATTTGGATCTGTATCGAATCAAGTCTGAGCTCGAGCTCGAGGAAGCGGGAATCCCCGCCTATTTCTGGGAGCGGGAGCTGATCACGATCGTCGAGTGGCTTTCGCTTTTCAAGAATTTCGAGGAAGCCGTCGTCTCCCGTTCCGCTGACAGGCGCAATTGGCGCGTGGATATTGCATTTGCCGAGGACCCCGCGCTTCGAGTGGTCGAGATCTCGCGTCTCTAGGCCGCGGATTTCTTAGCCCCGGCCTCTCCTGAGATCAAGGGAAGGGTCCGCGCCAGGGCAGTCCGAAGATCCGTCTTGGAGAGGATGACGAGCACTCCGCGACAGGCTTTCGCGCTTCCCACGCGAATAATCCAAAGCGACTCGCTTTGAGACGCCCCGAACGCAGCTCTGAGCGCCGGTGCGCTGGTCTTGCGCTCTTCCACTGCTTGCAGAGGTTTGAGCTCTACGCAGCCGGCTTGGACAAAGCGGTTCCAGACATCCGGAGAAATCGCCGGATCCCAGCGAAGCCCGCTCCAAAGCGGGACGCGCTTCTCATCCACGAGATAAGCGGTGGCTGCGAAGTGCGGGACTC
>CAYNDM010000252.1:0-4952 GCA_964395265.1 uncultured Bacteriovoracaceae bacterium | reverse complement strand
GATTCAGTGCGAGCATGGCCGCAAGTTTTTGCTGCTGCAGTGTTCGCTCCGTAATGAAATATTGAACCTGGTTCAGACCGCGGACGGAAACGCCGTCGAGGCACGGTTCGAGCTCAAGGCGGGAGAGCGCATGACGGTCTCGCTGAGCTACGCGGATACTGGTCCCGCCGTGATTCCGCCGCTCGAAGGCGCGTCGGAAAGAATCGATGCGACGCTTGGATTTTGGAGGACCTGGATCGCTCGAGCCAATGTCCATGGGCCTTATTCCGCGTTGATCCGCAGAAGCGCTTTGGCATTGAAGCTTCTCAATTACGCGCCTTCAGGCGCGTTCATCGCCGCGCCGACGACCTCCTTGCCGGAGTGGAAGGGTGGACAGAGGAACTGGGATTATCGTTTTTGCTGGCTCAGGGATGCATCCTTCACCATGCGAGCGCTTCTAGCTCTCGGGTACACGGATGAGGCCGAGTCCTACTTGAACTGGCTGCTGCACAGCACGCGTCTGTCCTGGCCGAGGCTCCAAGTCCTATACTCGGTCTATGGCGAAGCGAAGATCAAGGAAGAGCAGGCGGATTGGCTGGATGGGTTCGCGGGCTCGCGTCCCGTCCGGCTGGGCAACGAAGCGGCCGGGCAAACCCAGCTCGATGTCTATGGCGAGGTCGTCGACTCTTTCTATAGTGTGTCTCGGCACCTGAAGCATATCGATCGAGAAACCAGGAAAATGGTCACGGGATTCGGCAGGGCGGTTGCCGAGCTCTGGGACAAGCCGGACCATGGAATCTGGGAGTTTCGCGATAGGCCCAGGCACTACACCCACTCGAAGGTCATGTGCTGGGTCGCGATGGATCGCCTTTCGAAGCTCGCAAGGCGTTTCGACTGGGATTTGGGGTATGATGCCTCGCTCATCGCGGATCGCATCCGGGAGGAAATTGAGCTCAAAGGGTTTGATCCGGAGCGTGGATGTTACACCCGAGCCTTCGGTGAGCCGATCATCGACGCGAGCCTTGCCGTCATGCCGCTGGTAGGCTACTGCGAGCCATCGTCGCCCCGATATCTTTCCACTCTCGATGCGATCACCCGCGACCTCAGTCGAAATCGGCTGGTTTACCGCTATCCTCAGGGATCTGACGGATTACCGGGAGAAGAGGGGACGTTCACGATCTGCAACTTCTGGGTGTCGGAGGCTTTCGCGAGGCAAGGACGCGTGAACGAGGCAGAAGCCTGGCTCGAAGCGGTCGTCGACTCTCTTCCCGAGACCGGACTCGCCTCAGAAGAACTCAATCCGAACGACAAGTCATTCCTCGGAAACTATCCTCAGGGATTCAGCCATATCGGTCTGATTCACGCCGCGTTGGCGCTTCAAGAGGCCCGTGGCCTGAGGATGAAACCAGAAAGGAGGGCCGCATGAATTGGGGACATGCTCTTCTCTGGGGATTCGCCGCGACGATCGTATTGACCACGCTGATGAGCGGCAGCCGTGCGCTGGGTCTCACGCGAATGGACATTCCTTTCATGCTCGGGACGTTGTTTACGGATAACAGGGACCGGGCGGTCTGGATCGGGTTCCTCGTCCATCTCTTCAATGGATGGGTGTTCTCATTGATCTACATTGCCGCCTTTCATGCGACGGGATGGATGGATCTCTGGTTCGGAGCCTTGATCGGCCTGGTGCATGCGAGTTTCGTTCTCGTCGTCGGGATGAACATCCTGCCTTCGATCCATCCCAGAATGGCCAGCGAGCAGCACGGTCCGGACCCCGCGCGACAACTCGAGCCGCCGGGATTTCTTGCGCTCAACTACGGAAGGCGGACTCCGCTTGCAAGCGTCTTCGCTCACATCGTCTTTGGCGGGATCCTGGGTTACTTCTACTGATCGCGAGACAAGAAGCACGAGCTGAAGCCATGCTTGGTCTCTGCCTCATGGTCTGATCAAGACCCTTTGCGGATGCGGAACCGGCAGATCGACCCACCTTTGGCGATACAGGTCTCCAGCTTCACGTCCATGCGAGTCGCATTGGCCATGAACTTGACGTCGAACTGACAGAGCTCGGGATGTCGCATCGCCACGGAATGATAAACGCAGTTCGTGGCTTCGATCTCCGCGCCCTTTCTGAGGTCGCTTTGCCTGAGCGCCGCTCGGTAGCCCAATTCGTTCAGGGCCTTGGTGAGCTCCTGCAATAGTTCCGCAGAGGATTTGGCCTTCTGGAAGCGCTCTTCCATCGATCGGGCGACGTCATCCGCGAGATGGCTCATGATGCGAGAAACGCCTGCGGCTCCCATCTTCTTCGTCAGGAGCTCGAGCAGCACCGTTGAGAGCCAGGAATACTGCCGTGGAAACGCCTCGTGCCCTTCCTTGGAAAGCTTGTAGCGGCGTTTGGGTCTACCGACCGATCCCTTTGTATCCACAAAGGTGAGAAATCCCAGGTAGTCGATTCTGTTGATGTGCTCTTTGACGGCGGTCTTGCTTAGCCTCAAGTGCGCCGCGAGTTCCTCAAGCGTCGCGCCTTCGGGATTGTTCAAAAGGAATTCGAGAATCTTTTGCTGATTTTCGTGCAAGCCCTGCATCGAAGAGGTCTCCAAGAGAATAAAAACTATTTAAACAGGATTTACCATTTTTATTAGGAAGAGCAAAATGAACTTCGGAAAACATAAGGAGACCTGCCTATGAGGACGGCTGGCAATGGGCGATCGCCGACAGAGGGTGAGTGCGCGCTGTTCACGGGTGATTCGTTTCAATTAAAAAGTAGGCTCACCGCGACCGGGTCGATGTCGGCGCAGATTCGCCATATTCTCGAGCTGCTGGGAGAAGATCCCGAGCGGGAAGGCCTACTCGAAACGCCTAAGCGCTTTGAGAAGGCTATGAGATTCCTCACCTCTGGGTACGACCTAAATCCCAAAGAGCTCGTCGGAAAGGCCGTGTTCAACGAGAGCTCAAACGGCATCGTGATCGTACGAGATGTCGAGTTCTTCTCGCTCTGCGAGCATCACCTGCTGCCCTTTTTCGGGAAAGCGCATGTCGCATACCTGCCGGACGGCAAGGTCATCGGTCTGTCGAAGATCCCACGCATCATCGACGTCTTCGCCAGACGGCTTCAAGTTCAAGAGCGGCTCACTCATCAAGTGGCGAAAGCCCTAGACGAGCTCCTGAAGCCCAAAGGAGTGGCCGTCGTCATCGAAGCCGTGCATCTGTGCATGATGATGAGAGGAGTTGAAAAGCAACGAAGCATGACCACCACGAGCTCCATGCAAGGCGAGTTATTGGCGAACGCTTCCCTTCGGCAGGAATTTTTGGCGCTCCTGGGTCGCAACGGCGCTGCACGCGACTAGGACCCCTCTTTGCCTAGCGACGCTTCTTTCGTTTGATGACTCGTTTTCGCCCTATGAGGCTTCCTTCGCCGGTGAAAGAGCACCGCTGCTCGAACTGTCAGGCAGCTCGACGCGAAAGCAGGTTCCTCGGCCTTCTCGATCGAGGATCTGAATCTCGCCAGAAAGCGAATCGACGATATCCTTGACGATGGCAAGGCCAAGCCCTGTGCCGCTGGAGAGCTCCTTTCCCGAAGACAGGCGATTGAACGCCTGAAATACCGACTCCTTCTCCTCGTTTGGGATCCCCACGCCGCGGTCTTTGACTTCGATGTAAGTTTTGTCGCCCGAGCGGCCGATATCGACTTCGACATCCGTCCCGCTAGGAGAGTACTTGGCCGCGTTCGAAATCAGGTTTGTCAGCACCTGTGAAATGCGGTCTGGGTCAGCGACGATCGAGGACGATGGCTCGGAAGGCCGGAAGATATAGTGATGATTCGGATCGGATGCACGCGCCAACTCGACCGCGCTCGCGGCCACATCGTTCAGTGAGAACCGATAATTCGTATGCACCCAGGCGGGACGGTTCTCCTTGGCTGCGACCAAAAGGTTCTCCGTCAAATGGTTCAAACGGCCGACCTGGGTCTTGATCAGGTTCAATGCGGCGATCGTCTGGGTGTCCAGAACGTCGGACTTCGTCTTGAGAAGCAGATCGCAGCTCATTCCAATGGCGGTGAGCGGGTTCCTGATGTCATGAGCGACCGCACCGATGAACTTGATCCGCTCCCGGCGGCGCAAGGAGAGCTCTGCCAGCAGTTGATTCATGGTCCGGCCCGCCTCACCGATCACGTCGGGCCGATCCTGAGTCCAACGAGCGTTCAAATCCCCCTTGCGATAGGAGTCGATCAACTCCACAAGCTTGTGGACCGGGATGATAACGTTGAACTTGAAATGAAAATAGCGCCATCCGACGGCAAGCAGCGAGAGCAGGAACACGGTCCAGAGCAGAGGATAGATGTTGCGAAAAAGCCTTTCATTCAAGGCTCCGTCCGCGCGGACAAGCGCCTCTGATTCGACCGATAACTTATTGAGCTCCAGTCGGATGCTTTCGAGCTCGGCGAGAAAGGCGGGTTCCTTGAATAGGGCAGGGCCGATCGAGCTTCGTTTCAGAATTCCATGGATCCGGTTTTTGAGATCCTGGTAGCGATCCCGAAGATCGGCTTGCGTGACGTTGGGGTCGAGTACCGGCCGTAGCGCGTTCTCGAGCTCGATCTGCGCTGTTTTGAGCTGCTGAGTTTGGGAACGAAGTCCGCTGATTTCGAAGTGTGACAGCGCGGTCTCGGTTTTTCGCACCCACTGAGAGACCTCGTAATGTTGGCTCGTCAGCCGATCCGTGATCTGAAGCTCTCTCAGCGCCCGGAGCCCTAAGCCGAAGTTAAGGGCGAGTAGCAAGCTGAGTGAAAGCACCCAAAGCATCGCTTTTGTCGTCAATTTCATGATCCGTTCCCCGGGGCGCGCTTTTACTGACGCGCTGATTTCCGCAATCTCATCATTGATGGCTGCACTGGAATTGCGGATGGCAATGAATGGCCTCGTCCAGAGGCGGGTCCCTCTATACCTTAAAAAATTACCGCTGTCTGTAGGGTGGTGGGT
>CAYNDM010000251.1:0-4970 GCA_964395265.1 uncultured Bacteriovoracaceae bacterium | reverse complement strand
AGCTCAAGGCGGGGCTCGACCAGGCCCTCGCGTCGCCCGTCGAGCCTCATCACTTCCTCGAGAACGGTGCGGCCCGAAAACTTCGGGACCTCTTGCGCCAGATGCCCGATCGCCAGATGGGATCCTCGGATGATCTGCCCGTCGTCAGGCTGGTCGTTTCCCAGGATGAGATTGATCAGAGTGCTCTTGCCGGCTCCATTGGGACCGATCAAAGCCACGCGCGAGCGATGGTTCAGGTGAGCATTCGCTCCCTCGAAGAGGATCTTAGAACCGAAGCGCTTGGAGACTCCCTGAATGTGAAGCATGGAGAGCCTTAACTAGCATGAAGTGACCAGTTATGCGAGGATGCGGCCTATGGGTTCAGCCAGGGGAGTTTTGCTCATCAATCTGGGAACGCCGGATGCGCCTAGGCCGGCAGAGGTGCGCCGGTACTTGCGCGAGTTCCTGATGGATCCTTTCGTGGTGGATCTCGCCTTTCCGATGCGCTGGCTCCTCGTGCACGGGATCATCTTGCGATCCCGCCCGCGCCGCTCGGCGGAGGCTTACGCCAAGATCTGGACCGAGCGGGGATCTCCGCTCCTATTCCATACCCGGGAACTGACCGAGCGCGTGCAAGAACTGCTGGGACCCGGAGTGCCGGTCAAGTTCAGCATGAGGTACGGTAATCCCTCGATCGAGAGCTCCGTCCGTGAATTTCATCGCCAGGGCGTCCGTGAGATCGTGGCGCTTCCCCTCTATCCTCAATACTCGCTGGCGGCCACCGAGTCCTCGATCGTGGAGCTGAAGCGCGCGATCGACTCGGTCGATCCCTCCCTCTCCGTGGAGATCATCGAGGATTTCTTCGCGCACGAGGGCTTTTTGCGTGCGTTCGCGCAGGTGGCGCGGGAATCGCTCGAGGGATTCGATTACGACCATCTGCTCTTCAGCTTTCATGGTTTGCCCGAGCGGCAGGTGAGGAAAGCGGATCCCACGGGTGTCCACTGCCTGGCTTCGAGCGAGTGTTGCGAACGCATCGGCGAGGCCAACCGCAGATGTTACCGCGCGCAGTGTTTCCAGACGGCGTATGGGTTGGCCGCTCTCCTGGGCATTGATTCGTCGAGGTACACGGTTTGTTTTCAGTCCCGGCTGGGACGCTCTTCCTGGATCAAACCTTATACGGACGCGATCTACGCGGAGCTGCCCAAGCGGGGCATCAAGAAACTCGCCGTCATCTGCCCCGCATTCGTGGCGGATTGCCTCGAGACGCTCGAGGAGATCCAGATCCGGGGGAGAGAGCAGTTCAGGGCGTTGGGCGGAGAGGAGCTCGTCCTGGTGCCGTCGTTGAATTCGCGCCCGGCTTGGGCGGAGTGCGTGGCCGGGATGATCAGCTCCGAGCGGACCTGAGGCGAACCTCAAGGCAAGCGGTCATAGGATTTCGGCAAAGACCTCGAGTGTGTCAAGCGGGCCTCATCGGAGTCGTCGGAAACGTGAAGGCCGGTCAAGCTTCTCTTTGGAGTCTCCGATAAGCCCGTTATGGCAGTCACTCTCGTCCAGTTGCTGCAGATGATGGTCCAGAACAAGGGCTCCGACCTGCATGTTGCGGCTCATTCGCCTCCCATGATCCGGATTCGAGGAGAGATGGCGAAGGTCGATGTGCCGGCGCTGACCCCGCAGGAAGTGGACGCGATGGTAGGGCAGATCCTCAATAGCCAGCAGAAGATGGAGCTGATCGAGCAGAAGAGCATCGACTTCGCGTTCAAGGCGCAGGGGATCGGGATCTTTCGCGCCAACGTCTTTCATCAGCGACATGGCCTGGGTCTGGTCATGCGTATCCTGTCGGAGAAGCCACCCAGGCTCGAGGAGCTGAACCTTCCCGAGATCTGCCGGACCGCTTGCTCCTACGCCAACGGATTGATCATCGTGACGGGCCCGACGGGCTCTGGTAAGTCGACCACGCTCGCGGCGATGCTGAATTACATCAATGAGAACGAGAAAGGGCATATCCTCACGCTCGAGGATCCCATCGAGTTCCAGCATGAAACCAAGAGCTGTATCGTCAATCAACGCTCTCTGGGGCAGCACTTCACCGATTTCGCTTCGGCGCTCAGAGCCGCGCTTCGCGAAGATCCGGACGTGATCCTGATCGGGGAGATGCGCGATGCCGAGACGGTGGCTCTCGCTTTGAAGGCGGCCGAGACAGGCCATCTGGTTTTCTCGACGCTTCATACCAACTCCGCCGCGAAATCGATCGACCGGATCATCAATACGTTTCCGGCGGAGGAGCAGAACCAGATCCGAACCGTGCTCTCGGAGACGCTGCGCGTGGTGATTTCGCAGAAGCTCGTTCCGACCTCGGACAGGAAGCGAAGGCTCTGCATGCAGGATATCTTCGTCAACACGCCGGCGGCGGCGAATCTCATTCGCGAGGGCAAGACCTTTCAGCTCACGACGGTCATGCAGACGGGCAAGAAAGAGGGAATGCAGCTCTTGGATAAGCAGCTTTTGGAAGCTGTCCAGCGCGGTGAGGTGGATGGCGAGGTCGCTTGGGAATTCGCGAACGAGAAATCCATGTTCGCGCAGTGGAGCAAAGAGGGGCAAGGCAATCTGGGCGCGGGTGTTTCGAAGCCAGGCGGGGCGATGTCCGGCACTCCTCCGGGGATTCCTGGGATACCTCCCAAAAAGGTGGCCTGATCCCGCTCAACTCTTGCTCGCGGGCCGGCGACGCACGGCCTGCTTTTCTTCCTCGAACTCGTCCAGCGGAATGGGAAGGGCCGGTTTCATCGAGTCCTTTTGCAGGTCGATCTCCAGCTCGCGTGTCTGCTGCTTGAGGTCGGCGTAGAAATCCACATAGTGCTGCATGACCCGCGCAGGGTATTCTTTCGGCCAGATCTTCTTGCTAAGAGCCTCTTTCACGTTGCCTTGGCCCATGTTGTATGCGGCGAGGTAAAGTCTCGCGTGCGAGTCGAAGTACTCGCGTAAGAAGGCGAAGTAGGCCGCGCCGATCCTGATGTTGGTAACGGGATCCTTGAGCGATTTCGCTCCCCGCCAGCGGATGCCGGAGCGCTTGGCGATCCATTCAGCCGTGGCAGGCTTGAGCTGCATGAGGCCGATCTCGCCGAAGGGTCCTTTCACGGTCGGTCTGAAGCTGCTTTCGCTCATGATGACCGACATCAGGAATATCGGGTCGAACTCGTGCCTGTCGCTCTCCTTCAGGATGGTCGAGGCGATTTTCCGCGACTGCTTCTTCCAATCCTTCGGGAGGAACTTTCTGGTCCAGGTCTGGACGAAATGGCGAACCTGTTTGACGTTTTCGCCGCTGCGGACCACGCTTCCATCGTAGTGCTTCCCAAGAAGCTCTTTGGCGTGGGCAAGCCTGCGATCCGCGCGCGAGGCAGTTCCCTTGGCTTCGGTATTCACGCTCCACGAGAGCGCCGCGGCCAGGAGAATGGATGCCAGCCATGGTGCGCAAGGTTTGTACATCGTCGTCAGTCGCATGCTGAACTGCAGTGCAAAGGAGGGGCCGCCCGCCCTCAGGCACAATCATTGGGAAATGAGGCCTATTTCGCCCGGATGGAGGCCGCTCTATTCTCGACAGATGTCGGAAAATTGACAGCCACTGTTTCTCGGCCTGTAAAGTGTTTAGACAGGATTCACGAAAAGAGAGATGAGTGGAACAGCATATTTTTCACGCCCTTCTGAGTTCAGCGGTCCAGCACGGGGTGAGCGATATCCATCTGAAGCCAGGCTCATCTCCCGCGTTTCGCCTGCGGGGGGATCTGGTGAACGTGAAATCGGCTCCCCTGACGGACGAGGATCTCGAGCGGATCAGCGCGACGTTGATCCGGGATCCCAGGGTGAAGGCGCGGATCGCCGAACTCCAAGACTACGATGGCTCCTTCGAGGTTAAGGGGCTGGCACGTTTTCGATTCAATATCTTCAGGCACCAAAGGAGGCTTGGGGTGATCCTGCGCATCGTGCCTCCCGTGGTTCCCTCCTTCGAAGGGCTGGGCCTGTCTCCGGTCATTCAGAAGCTCGCGATGCATGACCGCGGGCTGGTCCTGGTGACCGGTGCGACGGGAGTGGGCAAGACCTCGACTCTCGCCGCGATGATCGACTTCATCAACAGCAATAAGCATGTCCACATCGTGACGATCGAGGATCCGATCGAGTTCGTGCATCAGAATAAAAAGGCCCGCGTTACCCAGCGCGAGGTGGGACTGGATACGGGCAATTTCGCGGGAGCATTGAGGTCCGCGCTTCGACAGGATCCCGATGTGATCCTCGTCGGGGAGATGCGAGACGCCGAGACGATCGACGTGGCGCTCAAGGCCGCGGAGACGGGCCATCTGGTGTTGTCCACCGTCCACACGACCGACGCGATCAAGACGATTGGCAGGCTGGTTTCGGTTTTTCCTCCCGAAGAACAGGCCATGGTTCGCCTGCGCTTGGCGGATAACCTCATCGGCACCGTGAGTCAACGCTTGCTCAAGAGGGCGGATCGGCAGGGACTCGTGGCGGCTCAGGAGATCATGGTCTCCAATGTCGCGATCATGGAATGTATCGCGGATCCCACGCGCACTGGAGAGATCAACGATTTCATCTCAAGGTCGAAGGAGATCTCTGGCGCTCAGACTTTCGATCAACACCTGGTCGAGCTTTATCAAAAAGGACTGGTTACGCTTGTTGATGCCAAAGAGGCGTCGACCAACGCGTCCGAATTCGAACGAAACCTGATGTATGGATTGAACGTCGATGAGACGACATTGAGTCGGCTTCAAAAGACCGACAGTGTCCAGCTCGATCAATCAGTTCCTATCGGACGTACTGGGGTTGGCTCCAGAAATGATGACGCAGCTTGACAGTTTCTATTTGATCGATCGTATTCCCAAGATTCGTTTTGTTGATAGTTGAGGTGAATCAGTCAGGATTTGGTGGCATTCTGAATTTCATTTCGGTGGCCAACTGACTCCTATGGTTCGAATCACTTCTAG
>CAYNDM010000250.1:0-4992 GCA_964395265.1 uncultured Bacteriovoracaceae bacterium | reverse complement strand
ATATAACACAATGCGTCACTCCTGACTCACCCGAGACAAAGGGGGGTGGCATGAATGCTGTAATCCGGGCGGAGATTCCTTCCGCAGCGGCAATGAGGTGAAGGAACAATGTCTTTCGACGATACTATGGCAGAAATCGAGAACGCCCCAACCCCAAGCGAATCCTCCTACGATTACTCGGTGACCATCAACGCGCGACCTGAGCCCAAGAGCGCGGTGTCACCTGGAGCGTCCGACGAATCCTTCGTGCGGATCGAGGACAAATACCTGGTTCCCCGCGACGTGGCGCCGATGCTGATCGACCTGCTCGAGACCCATCTCTTGCGCGATCGCGGCAACGAGTTCACGCATATCGAGTCGATCTACTTCGATTCGGACGCGCTCGACATCTATAAGAGCCACTTCGAGCAGCTCCCCCGCCGCTTCAAGCTCCGCATCCGCAGGTATGCGCCCAACGGCGTGCCTCTCGAGGACGCGAATCATCTGGAGATGAAACTCAAGGAAAACGGGATTTCCAAGAAGTACCGCTTCAAGATCGGCTCGACCGACATCGAGCTGCTTCGGGCCGCCAAGCCGATTCCCGTCTCGATCGGGCTTCAGAAGCTGAATCCTCAAATGGAAACCAAGACTCTCCTGAAACGGCTGAAAGCCGTGAACGAGGCGGTCGTCCAGTATAAGCTCCGCCCGATGTGCAGCGTGAAATACGTTCGCAAAGGGTATGAGAAGGACGGGTTCCGGGTCACGCTCGACGACAATATCCGCCTGGAACTGCTGCGCGACGTGAAACCCCAGCTGATCGAGGAGATCGGGCACGCCCCCATATGGGAGAAGGCAAGCTCGATGCGCGAGACGTTCGTGAAGTCCGACAGCATCGTGCTCGAGGTGAAGCACTCGAACAACGTGCCTAGCTGGATGAGCAAGTTTCTCTCGGACAACAAGATCGGCCTCGTCAGCCTCTCGAAATACTGCGCGACTCTTTCGGATCACATGGCCCATCAGCTTGAGAGGACGTCATGAACCCGTTAGTGGCCGGACTCGCGAGTCAGGATGGCAGCCTTGAGCTCAAGGGCCAGCAGGTGCTGTTCGCAATGGGCAACTCCGTCGCGACCGGGATCCTGCTGATGCTGATCACCGTCTGGGCAAGCTACAAGGTGGCGAAGTCCAAAATGGTTCCGTCCGAAAAGGAAAAAGCAGCTACGTCCCAGGACATCGTCTTGAACTCGATGAACGTACTCTTTCTCTGCTTCGGCATGACCGGAGTGATGCTCCTAGTGAACAACAATCTCGCGCGCGCCTTCGCCATCGGCGCCGCCATCGCTTTGGTTCGCTTCAGGATCAAGGTCGACAACAAAGTCATGAGCATGGCTTTCTTCTACGGGGTTCTGGCCGGAATGGCTTGCGGCGTCGGCCAACCCATGGTCGCGTGGATCGTCGCGATCGTATTCGGGCTGCTCCAGGGGATCGCGCTTTCGATCGCCTCGGTAGTCGGAAAAAAAAGCGAAGCCTTGCCCAGATTGGCAGCGGCGCCTCGCGATGCGGTCAACGGACTGGCAGCTCAGCCCGCCGCTCTCAGCCCTGTCAAATCGGAGCAAAACGTATGACGAGCGCAAATTACCTGAATCGGACCTTCTCGTTGGCTCTGGCTTTCGGGCTAACGGCCTGCGCATCCGCGAGCGCGGCTCCCCGGCGGGCTCTGCTCGACGAACTGAGAACCCCCGCGCAGTCGCAGGCCCCCGTCTCGCGCAGCCGCGTCTCGGCGGCTCCGGCGACGGAGTCCGCGCCTCTTCCGATCTCGCTCGTCTACGAAAACGAATGGAGCGGGCCTTCACTCGGTAACGGCGATCGCTGGACGCCGGACTCCTACGGCAACCCCGACAGCTATCAGTCGCTCGATAACGAGTTCATCCTGGGTTACAAGATTTTCGCCAACACTTCGATCAGCGGATCGGCGATCTTCAACTTCATGCCGGACCGCGCGAACGACCGGCAGCTTCAGTGGAAGGATCCGTATCTGAGGCTCAAGCAGAAGAACATCATCAAGTCGGCCAACTGGGCATTCAGCGCAGATCTGCGCACCTATTTCCCGGTCGCGGCGAAATCCCTGGCCGCGGATCTCAATCTCGGAATCCGGAGCTCTCAGTCGCTCGAATACAAATTCACCGGGTCTCGCTGGAGCCTCAGCGCCGGCACCTACGTCCGGTGGAACTCCTTCGGGAACAACCCGGCGCAAAAGAGCAAGCAGAACAACTGGGTGGCCGAGCTCACTCCTGAGATCGCTTACAAAGTCAGCGACGAGGTCGGTCTCAAGCTGAGTTACAACATGGTCGGCCAGCACAAGCGCGGCGACGCGTTCAAAGACTGGTCGAGCGATGGCACCAGCCTGAGGCCTCAGCTCAGCTGGGACGCGACCGACTTCCTCAATATCAGCCCCTTCATCAACCTTTATCCGGGCGGAAAAGTCAACGCTGAGTCGACTTGGCTCGGTATGAACATGTCGATCACGCTGATCTAAGCGACCTTGCGCCGATCGAGACTAGACCCACCGATCGAGACAACACGCTCCATCGAGCCGGGTTCCGACCCAGAAGACCCAAGGAACTTCCTTGCGGGCGGCGCATGGAGCGCATAATGATCGTTGAATGCCGCTGATTCGCAGCACTCTCGATTTCCTGATCGCCACTCTTGGCGTGCTTTGCCTCGGAATGTGGCTGACCGGCGGCACGATCCTGGAGCTGGGACGGGGCAAGCTCGAATTCTCGACGCTCGATCCGTGGATGCTGGTTTTCTGCCTGCTCCTCGCGCTCCGATGGGATGCCCATCGCGAGCGTGCCCATCGCATCGTCGCGGCCCTGACGGAGCCCGCTCGCGCCGCCAAGATCGCCCTTACCCTGCTGATCGCGATCTCGCTCATGCTTTTCGCAGGTCATTCGCTGCGGCATCTATCGTTCTCGACGGACGCTTTCGATACGACCTTCCTGCACCAACCGCTCTTCGCGCCAGGGAGCCTCGGCTCTCTCCACTGCGATTTGTGCGACGGGCGGACCTACCTGGGCGAGCATTTGGCTTACACGCTCTACCTCGTCCGCCCGCTGACCCGAGCGCTCGGCGACTGGGTCCTGAGGGATCACTTGGTTTTCCTGCTCGAGATCCTGCTCGTTTCTCTCCCGCTCTGGGCCACGCTCAAAGCGGGCCCGCTTCGTCGCGATCGCGAGCTGTGGTTTTTCGCGATCTTGATCGTATTTTGCTCCCGAAGCCTCCGCAACTCGATGGTTTGGGATTTCCGCGAGGATCATCTCGCCTTCGCGTTTCTCCTGACCGCGAGCGCGGCATTGCTCCGAGGATGGAGCGCGGCTTACATGCTCTCGCTCCTGGGCGCTCTTCTTTCGAAAGAGAACGTCGGGCTGGTAGCGGCGTTTCTCGCGGTGCCGCTGCTCCTGGATCCTTCCGTATCGCTCGCCCCGAAAAGGAAGGCGTTCCTCGCGATGGTCACCGTGGCCCTTTCGCTCGGCTGGACCGTGGTCGCCTTCAAGTGGCTGATCCCTCGCTACAGTCCCTCGAACGAGACCAATGAGATCGTGGCGCGCTTAGGACAGTATGGCGACACCCCAGGCGAGATACTCAGGACTCTTCTCCTCTCCCCCAGCGCATGGCTCGAGATCCTGCGGGATCGCGTCTTCAGCCTCGAGGCCGCGAAATACATCGTCCTTCTGGTCGGGCCTTTCGCGATGCTCCTTTTGAAGGCTTCCGCCTGGATCGCTCCGGCCCTTCCCGGACTCGCGATGAATCTAATATCGGCCGCCAGCACGCAAAGGTCGCTTCAGTTCCATTATGACCTGATCATTCTTCCGTTCCTGATCCTGGGAGCATGGCGGGGCCTCGCGATCCTGAACGAGAACACCCGAAGCGATCCACGCCTTAAACGGCAGACTCTTTTGATCGCCGCTCTGATCGCGCTGACGCTGTCGGGACGGTGGCCGGGACTCCAGATCCAGCAGAATTGGCCGAGCCTGAACGAGGCAAGGGACGCGATATTCCTCTCGCGAATCAGGGAGGACGAAGCGATCGCTGCGCCTCTTCGGGTCCTTCCCCATCTAGGCAGCAATCGCTCTCTACGCGTTTATCCCGCCCAGGAGGCCAGCGTTCTCATCATCGATACTCGTGACGAGGAGCAGAGGCAGATGCTTGAAACCGGAGCCTGGTCGAAGGTCCAGACTTCTCCCTCGGGGCGCTACGAGCTGGTCAAAAGGCCCCAGGATCAATAGTCGCCCATCGTCCCGTCATCCCGGTAATTGGCGAACACGTCACGCTGATCGAGCCAGTCCTTGAACTGCCCGCCCGAGATCCCTGGCGCGGGCAAGGAGTCGAAGCGAACAAAAATCCGACCCAGCACCTGTCGAACCTCTTTTCGCGGAAAAAGGTCGATCAGCGTGTCAGGGCATGAATACCATGGAGAGCTGACCCATCCTCGCTGCCTCAGCAGGAAATCCCAAGCCTCCCGAGGCGCCCATCGCAATAGGCCCGAGCTCAATATCCGGCATCCATGCTCTTCCCAGTAGGCTTCCGGCCGATTGGGCTGAAACAGGACGCGCTGGTCCTTCTCGCATTGAGGGGCTCGCTCGAGCCAGATCAAAGGCGACTTGGGCAGAAACTCGCTCGAGAAGTTCCTGCGAGGAGCAGGAAACCAGCCGGTCGCGGGCGAAGGGACCTCTTCAGCGGACGTCCATGGCAGAAGAACGGACGCAGGCCGTTGCGTCGTGACGATAGCGCAGATCTCGCCGTTCGCTTTCTCGGATTCGAGGTGCCGGGAGACTTCAAGGTAATTGGAATATTCGCGCAGATTCCCTCCCCAGACGGCCCGAAGAAGCAAGACGCCATTGATTGCGAGAAAAAGCAGGCTCGCCACGCGCACCGCTCGGACCACCGAAGGCGTGAGCTTCGGCCGCCAGTCACGAACGCATTCCGCCCCGATCAGACAACCCCACAGGACCAGAT
>CAYNDM010000249.1:0-5068 GCA_964395265.1 uncultured Bacteriovoracaceae bacterium | reverse complement strand
CAGCGCACGCGCCCAACACGGCCCCAGCCCCAGCGCACGCGCCCAACACGGCCCCAGCCCCAGCGCACGCGCCCAACACCAGCCCGCACGGCACCGGCATAGCGCGCCTACGTAGTCCCTAAATTTCCCGCGTTCGAATCGAGTTCTTCAGCGAGCGGATCTTGCTGACAGCCCCGGGCGAAAGCGGCTGGTCGAAGTCCATGATCAGGTAACCCACCTCAGGATCGGTGGCGAGATGCTGCCCTTGGATGTTCGCGCCCTCGCTGGAAACAATCGTATTGATGTCCCTGAGCATGCCAGGCACGTTGGCGTGGATGTTGATCAGGCGGACCATTTTACCCACTGTCGCCTTCGGGGCATCCACCTGCGGGAAGTTCACCGAGGCCAGGGTCGAACCGGTCTGCCAGAAGCGAATCAGCGTGGTCGCGACTTCTCGGCCGATGTTGGACTGGGCCTCTTCGGTCGCCCCACCGATATGCGGAGTCAGAATCACATTGGGGAGGTCTCTGAGAGGCGAACTATAGTCATTCGTGTTCTTCTCAGGCTCGACGGGATACACGTCGAGCGCGGCTCCGCGCAGATGCCCGCTCTTGAGCGCCTCGACCAGGGCGGGGATGTCGACGACCGTGCCCCGGCTCGCATTGATGAGATAAGCCCCCTTCTTCATCGCCCGAAGCTCCTCGGGACCAATCATGTCCTGGGTAAGCGGAGTTTCAGGGACGTGAAGGGAGACGAAATCGCTATCGGCCAAAAGATCATGCAGGGTCGCATGGGGCTTGGCGTTGCCCAGGATGAGCTTCGAAACCACGTCGTAGAAAACCACGCGCATCCCGATCCCTTCAGCCAAGGCCGAAAGCTGGGTGCCTATGTTTCCGTACCCGATGATCCCTAGGGTCTTGCCGCGAACCTCGAAGCAGTTCTCCGATGTCTTGTTCCAGATGCCACGATGCATTTCGTTGTTGCGCGAGCCCAACTGCCTGGCGAGCATGATGATTTCGCCGATCACCATCTCAGCCACGCTGCGGGTATTGCTGAAAGGAGCATTGAAAACCGCTACACCCCTGCGCTTGGCAGCGCTCAGGTCCACCTGGTTGGTCCCGACGCAGAAGCAGCCGACCGCAGTCAGATCGGTCGCATTCTTGAAGACATCCTCCCTCAGATCCGTCTTACTCCGAATCCCAAGGATCTGGACTCCTTTGAGCTTCTCGTAAAGGGCAGGTCCACTCATGGAGCCTTTCAGGTGCTCGACCTCGAAGCCGTGCTGGATGAACAGATCGCGGCCTGTCGCATGGATGTTCTCGAGGAGCAGAACTTTCGGTTTCTGAGGTGACATATCCCCCTTCTTAACTCTAAACGCCGGCAAGTGTGAATCCCAAAACCGACTCACTGGGGCAAGTTGAGCTTTTGAAGGCTTCTGTTTAGACTGAAAGCATGCAGCTCACCGAGTTCTTCGAAAAGGCCTGGCAAGGATACGTCCAGCTCACTCCCGATGCACCAGTCGTTCACCGCCTCTTGGCGGAGCGCGGCGAAACCATCCTAAACGACCATGTGGCATTCCGGACCTTCAATATCGGGTCGATCAACCGCTTCGAAGTCGGACGGGTCTTCGAGGGCTGGGGCTATCGCATGGCGGATGAGGAGCTCGACTTTCCCGAGAAGAAGCTCAAAGCCAGCTATTGGCTGCCTCCCAGCCCTGACCTGCCCAAGGTTTTCGTGAGCGAGCTGGTCGTCGAGAAAGTCTCGCCAGGGTTGCAAAGCTGGATCCGAGAGGTCACCTCGCCATCGAAGATGCGAGTCAAAAAGCTGACTGCTGAAAGCCTGCTCAGCCGGACCTGGGAACCAGTCGATTTCGCCCAGTACCAACGATTCTACCCTGAGAGCGAGTACGCCGGATGGACCGCAGCTTACGGGATCCAGGTCAATCACTTCACCGTATCGGTGAACGACCTGAAGACGTTCTCCTCCTTGCAAGAGCTCAATCGATACCTGGTCGACAACGAATTGAAGCTCAATGAGTCGGGAGGAGCGATCAAAGGCAGGCCTGAGGACCTTCTGGAACAGTCCTCGACCCTGGCGCGACACGTCCCCTGCGAGTTCGCCGGAGGCCAAAGGCAGCCCATCATGGGCTGTTACTACGAGTTCGCGAAGCGCTACCTGATGCCGGGCACCCAGGAGCTTTTCCAAGGGTTCATCCCCAAGAGCGCCGACAAAATTTTCGAATCCACCTACGAGAGAAACAAAAAATGAGCGGACGCGAGGAAAAGAAGAAACTTCGGCTGGAGATCATCGATCCCAAGGACCGAAAGGAGCTTCGTTGGCTTCACGCGTTCATCCATCGGTACCACTCCAGCCCAAAATGGGTCCTGCCATCGCTACGGGACCTGGATAACCCGGCTCACCGCTACTTCAAGGCGGTCGCTGTCCGGCCGAAGAAGCTCGAAGGCAAGATTATCGGAATCAGCAGCTACGAGATTCGTACCCAGTTCCTCATCGAGACGCAGAAAACCATCATCGATCCAAGATTTCGCGGTCAGGGCTGGGGACAAGTCCTCTCGCTCGAAGTCGAGATGGAAGCTCGAAGGCAGGGCTACAAGAAAATCCGCAGCGCCATCTACGCGGACAATCTGGCGATGCTGAACATCAAACTCGCGCAAGGCTTCATCATCGAAGGCTTTCACCCCGATCACGACGCCCCGGGGCTCCATGAGTACTCATTGGGAAAGGTCCTGAAATAAACCGCAGCGCTTCGGCCCCGGCGCAAAATCCTAGCGCAGGGTCAGTCCCGGCGCAGGCTCACATTCAAGCGGCGGCCGTTCCTACGGATCACGACTTCCTCGATCGTCTTTTGTTCATCCAGGAACCTCTGCAGATGCTGAAAGGCGGAGGAAGGAGAGCGCACCTTTTCGCCATTGATTGACAAAATCGTGTCGCCGCTCTTGATGCCCAAGAGCTCCATCGCATTCTGGACTGTAGCGCTTCCGCGCTCTTCGGCCGACGTACCGGTCGTACCCTTCAAAGACAGTGCCTCAGAGGAGCTCGGGTTTCTCCACTTCCCTTCTCGGACTTCCGAATGAACAGAGCCATCCGAGACGGGAGCTTCGGTCACGCTTTTCAACTGGAACCTGGAGCCAAAAGCCTCGGCGCGAGAACGAGCGGGAACCTCTAGATTACACTCATCAGGAGTCGGGCACTCGAACGCGACCTCACCCGAATCGGCCTCGTACCGTGTATAGGCACGCCCAATGGGTTGCTGTTCGTTCTTCAGGAGCTCAATCGCACGGGAGATATGATGCAGCTCACTCTTTTTCAGAGTCACGGCATCCAGCCGAACAAGCTCCCTTTCCGGTCTACTAACCACCAAAGCGATCTGGTACCCCAGAAAGGCCCCTACCATCAAAGCAAGGAGCGTCTTCATCGAACTATCGTAACCCGGATGACATCTTGGTCAACACAAGCATCGGTTTTTTTTCCTTAACCGCGATTTCGGGCTAAACTGAATTCATGAATCCAATCCGGCTGATCCTGGTGAATTCGACTCTTCTACTCAGCGTCTCGGGATGCTCCCTGGATGTCATTCCTGTCCACTACTCGAAGATCAACTCGGCAAAAGAAGCGAAAAAGCCACTAGAACGCGGAGAAAACGCCCCTGGCGCGTTCACCCGCACCTTGGGTTTCTCCAAGAACCTGGGCTACGCCTATGATCCAGCGAAAGTCCAGCTCAAGGACGGAGCCGCACGCCTCATCGGCTCGAAAGCCACGAAGGCGACTATCGAAACCACGACGGGGATTCCATTCGCGGCCATCGACGGGTTCAGCGAGGTGACCGGCCCCGGCCACCGGGGACAGGTGAAATACCAGTTTTCCAACGATGCTTCCGCCTGGTTCTACCATGATGGCAAGAAGTGGTCGCCCGCGGGCCCGAACACGGACACTGCCAACACCTCGCGCGAAGCCGACCAGGCACTGAAAACGTTTCACACCGACGTCGGAGCCGGGGATCTTTACGTCAAAGCGATCCTCATCTCCACTTCGAGCGCCGAGCCCGTCGAACTCAAGGAGATCAAGATCCAGGCCGTGGCGCCCAAGATGGACGGCTGGAACTAAGGATCGAATTGAGAGTGGAATCAGGGGACGCTAAGAGGGAAACTCGCGAAGGTCAATCGGCCTTGCCGCGGTGACGAATCTGAGGCGTGAGGCCCTTGCCGGTTTTAAGCAGGGTGCTGAGCCAGGAAAAAAACTCCTGATACCAGGCGCGAGTCCCGGAGCGATCCGGAAATCCCAGATCCCGAAGCGCGCGGATCAACGCCTTGAACCTCTTCGCGCTCGCGCGGTCATGCTGAAACTCGATCCCGTAGCTGCGAGCTCCCCCCTCAGGCATTCGAACGTGAACGACCTTCGCCGGAACCTTGAAGTGCTGGGAAAGCACCGGAAACTCCAGATCGAGCTGATCGCCCTTCTTGAACTCGGCATCAGTCCGCGCAAAAGCGCCACCCTCGGAAATATTCAACATCGTCGCGTCCCAGCTTTGGGCTCCCGAACGCAGAAGAAGGGGGACCTGGAGCTCATACCTTGGCTTCGACTCCCACCATCGCACTGTGGGATCGAAATAAGTCGTCCGCACGGAGGGGAGAAGAAAATACCCTCCGAGAGCGAGCTGCAGGCCATGCATCACCAGAATCGCGGGAAGCGAGAGAGTCGTCGTCGCGTATTGCCACTGTTGAACATTGGCGCCAACGCTCCAGATCATCGCACCAAAGAAGACGACATAGCTCCAGCGCTTCATCTGGTAGATTGCGACTCCGGCAATCGGCATGAGCGCCAACGTCTCGAAGACCTCGATCAGCGGCCGCTCGAAGAGCCACTGCAGGACGAGCGAGGGGCTCACGTCCAAAACCCAGGCATTGAAGAGAATATTGAAAACCGGAGTCAGGACCTGGAACAATGCCAAGAGTACCAACGGCCAGGGACGCGTCATCATATGAATTAGATTGTAACGTGGTGCAAACTGAGTGGGTTAAGTTTTTTGCCGTCACGCGCGTCACGGGACTGACGCCTCGCGAGGCCATTC
>CAYNDM010000248.1:0-5074 GCA_964395265.1 uncultured Bacteriovoracaceae bacterium | reverse complement strand
CTCCCGACATCGTCGCCCCGCCTTCTCCGAAGCTTCTCCCATAAAGTCTGCGAACCTCCGGAATGAGGTACGCATCCCAACTGCCCCAAGCTTTGGTGAGAGCGAGTCCCATCACTGATTGAAAGACGCCTTGCCCACGCGCGTCGGCAGGGTTCTTGAGCGTGGGATCTTGAATCGCCCGACCTGTAGGAAATACGGTTTGAAGATAGAGCCATCCTCTGGGCTTCCAGACCGAATAGGTCCATTCGGGCAGAGCTTCGTAGGCCAAAGTCAGATCGGAGTCTCCCATCCCTCCTGCTTGATACTCGCGGTTGGACGCGCGGATCGATCGATGCAAGTAGCTGACTCCGACCCCGATCTGCCAGGACTCCAAGAGCTTCATCGCCCCCGAAATCCGCGTCTGCCAGCTTTGATCCGTGTTTCGGGAGGAGCGGAGCACGGGGATTCCCACATTAGGCGCGTCCATGACCGTATCGCTGTAAGAACTCAACACCGACACTTGAGCGGCGTCGTCATTGGTCACTAGCGCTGGGAGCGCGGAGCCCGCCGAACAACAAGGAGCGGCCCATCCGCTCAGGCCCTTGGCCATCACGAAAACGACGACTGAGATTCCTAGCCGTGAAGTGAGGCTATTGCGCCACATATCGCAACGTGCTTTCGTCAAGCACGCTCCCACCCGACTTGATCTGAACATGGATATCCCAATTGCCCGGCATGATGAAATACACTTCACTGACTTCATACTCGCCGCCATCTCCCGTAACTTGAACTGGCGAGGACCCGTGCCCATGCTCAGGCATCCATAAGAAGACGGAAACCTGACCTCGCGGAGCGATATAGGGCCCGGACCTCGAGCCTTCGGCCTGGGACCAGAACTTCAGCGAGAGGACTCCGCCGACTTGATCCGTGGGGGGAGATATCCAAGCGAGCTCACCGCAGAGCCCTTCCGAATCGAAGTCGAGGGGACAGTCTTCGGAGCTTGACGGGCTGTCGGCCGAATAACGCTCATCCGGCGCAGGGGCATGGTTCAAAATAGGAAACGCCTGGCAAGCGGTAAGCAAAGGAATGAGCAACGGCAAGAACCTCATGACTTCGATCTCCGCGAAATCACGCATCCCAGCGAACGAGTACGCCTGCGGCTGACCTCCTTGCCAGCCTGGATCTCCAAGAGAGCGTCCCTGAGGTAATTGGCCGTCGTCGAACTGGCTGACTTCGAATCATCGACGCCACCTTCGTAAAGAATCGTGCGATCGGGGGCTTCGACGAAAACATGAGGAGTCTTGAGCGCCCCAAAGCGATCTGCGACCTTGGCGCCGGGATCTCGGAATACAGGAAAGCCCAGATCGATGGATCGAAAATAGGACCGCGCCAAATCCTCCTCTTCGTCCTGATTGGAGTGAACCCCGATGAATTCGAAGCCCTGGGATGAGAATTCAGAAGCGGCTTGCCTGAGCTTGTCGATATGGCTATTGGAGCATGGGCACTTCGCGGAGAGGAAGACCCAGACTCTAGCCTTTTGAGCCACATTCGAGACTGGCACGCTAGCCCCTTGGGGGTGTACTGGGAGCAATCCTGAGGTCGCGTCGACCGCACCCCACCCGGTCGCGCCGACAAGAAGCAAAATCATGATCATAGCAAAAGGCCACTGTTTCATAGGCAAATCCCCTCGTTCACGAATGTGGTCGCGCCGCACGGGATGACTGAATCAGCAAGGAAGGCTCTCACGAGCTCGAACCCTACATCGGTGCGTCAAAGGGGTCAAGGAGCTCCTGATTGAGGCCGTAGGGGATGATTTGAGCGCGATCAATGAATCGGTCGCTGACCAGCGTTGTTCCACTGGATGAACTTGCCGGCGGATCTGAACGTCGCATCCGCGAATGCCTGGGGCATATTCTGATCGTTCGAGTAGACCAGGATCGCGGACGCCCTGAGGTGGTGCATATCCTCGACGCCGAGATCCGAGCTGATCTGAAGCTCGTCGAGGGCTTTCCGGTATCCCGAGGCCGCATCCAACCCGATCAACCAATTGGCGAAGATCCACCTCTGATCTTCCCGCACGTCAGCGGGCATGACGTTTTGAAGAAGCGCCAGGTCATCCCGACTGGTTGCGACGCGAGGGCCGAGCTCGTTCCCATCCCAGAGATCGGCCGCGAGGATCTTCTTCCTGGCAGACTTGAGGAAGGCATCCACATCGGGATGCTTGAGAAACGATTCAGGATCCTGGATCCCGTACTTGTGCAGTTCGGCGACGATGCCTGAAACGATGTTCCGGACCTGCGTGCCTTTGCAATATAAGAAGCAATGCTCACCTGCCTGGGGCAGCATATTGGCCTGCCCGAGGTTGGCCTTCACCCCGCCAAAAGTGAAAGGGACTCGAACCAAGGCCGCTCTGCGGACGCGGTGATAGTAGTCGAAGATCTCCTTCTCTTCACGAGACAAGGCATAGGCAACTTCGATGATCACGTCGCTGCCCGCAGCCCTTCTTGGAACATAGCTATCAATCGGCTTCCAGCTGATTCCAGTCGCGTGGAGCTCGCCGTAGCCACGGGCTCCGGGAGTGTCGAGATCGATCAGGCTCCGAAAAAGCCGAAAGCCGCCATGGTCGTTATTCCAGTCGGGCTGAAGATAGATCTGCGTGCCAGCGGTTTCATCAAGAAGACCACTGATGCTTTTCACGGATTTACCGTTCACAAGGATCACCGGGATCTCGCCATTCCGAGTCTGTTTCAAAAAGGCCGGAATATTCTCCTTACGCAGGAGATCAACCAGGCCCTCCCGGACCTCGGAGGCCATTTTGAGGACCGCCAGGTCCTTTTGCCGGAGAAAATGCTGAAAACAATCGTCCGAGCTAGCCGGGGTGGCGGCGAGTGCGAGCGCAGAGAGAGACGCAAGAATGAAATAGCGCAGATTATGAATCAGCACAGGTAATCGTCCCCCTCCTACTCGGACCGACAGCGCCCTGCGAACAGCTCAGCCCCGAAAACGCCTCGAGCGATGAGAGGGCAGAGGCGGCCACTGAGAATCTGCTTGGCGCTTTCGCCTTCGAACTCGGCTTTGAATCCATCCAACAGCGCCTTCCCCATCTCCTTGTCATTCACTAGGGAGTCCGACGCGAAAGCGCGATTTGGAGACGCGCGTTCCACTCGAACGAAGCGCGGAAGGCTCAGGGAACGGGTCACGTGAGCCATGATCCTCTGGTACGAAGCCAGCGCCGCCCACTGACTGAGGCACCCTCCGCAGGAACTCTGGATCGTCTTGGGATTTGCATTCTGGACCCGGGCCGTATCTTGGACGGCATCGTCAAGCACTCGGAAGTTCTCCGGAGATTCTCCCAAAACACGGATGATCTCGTCCTGGTCATGGAGATCCTGGAGCAAAGAGAGCGAAGTGACCCTGGCTTCGTCGCTCAAATTAGTCGATCTGCTGATGAGATCGTAATTACTTACGAACGCCTTGCGTACCGCTGGAGTCAATGACCCTCGCCTCCTAACCACCGTGACTTTATCCTTTAACTTGGTCGTCAATCGACCAAGCCCGGCCAAATTTTGATTCACCCCTAGCTTGGCCATCACGCGCCCCAAAAAAGCCTGGAAGGCCTGCCTCGAACCTCCCTTCGCGTCGAGAAGATAGTTCTCGATCTCCTTGAGCTTGGATTTATCGGTGAATGCCTTGACATGATCGAAGGCCGCGCTGACTTCATCGAAGGTCTTCCTGAGCTCCGAGGCGACCTCACGGATGAGCTTGCTCCAAGTCGAAGCGGACGCGAGACTGCGGCTGCTGGCCTCCAAGAAATGGGTCCGGTAAAGGCGATCAACCTCGGCGGGAGCCAAATCGGCCTTGGCGGTGGATTCGATCACCCTGGCTTCGTCATCCTGCCTTTGGGGAACGCCCGCGCATCCAAGCATGCTCCCAATGCAAATCAAGGTCAGGGAAATACGATGTGGAGAAATTGACATAGACGATCTCCTCATGAGTCTTGGAATCGAGGGTTCAAATCCAAGTTGAGCCGAAATACTTCCCGTCTGCAACGGAAATTAACCGGCCGAGACCGAAAGGGCCGGCTTGCGCGGACTAAGCTATAATGGATGGAAGGGTCGACTAGCGCAAAACGAACGTGTGGCCAGTATGGCCGGCTAACGTGAATTGAACCAGCGGCCGGGACGACTTCGGATCAGCTTTGGCTTCTTCTTGATCAGGCCACTGAGCCGTTTCAGCTGACTGATCCGAATCAGATTGACCCGCAGGTCCTCGATGTCTCTCGAGTTTCTGAAAGCGCCTCTGAGCCTCGTCACGGCTGATTGGATCGCGTCGCGCTTGCCCAGCTTCGCGCTCAGTTTCACGAACCGGTCGACATCGGCCAAGTCAAGCTTGAAAAAAGCGAAGTCCAGCGCGGTATAGATCATCTGCATCCCCTGCTGATTTTCGAGATCGTGGAGCTGCTGAAGGTACTTTTCCTCGGATACGACCAGCGAAGACCCCCGATGGTACAGCGATGCCTGGAGGAGCCTTTGCTCGAAGAGCAGCAGGCGTGGCGTTTCGTAGAACGCGTTCCAGTTACCGGCGTTCGTGTTCACGATGGCCAGAGGGATCACTCCCGCGATCAGGACAGTGCTTCCTGCTTTCAAAGCCACCGGGAGCCCAGGGAGAGCGATCCCGGCGGATCCGACCATGGCCGCGGCGATCAAAGCGAAAGCCACGGAAACCAATGCTCCCACGAGCACTCGACCAGTCCAAAGCTCGATTTTCTGCGCGACAGTCTGGCTTCTCTTCGCGACGCTCGCATCAAGGCGCAGATAAGCTTCCTGGTGCTTTCCCGGAGTCTGGGTCAGCGAGGCGCGAATCCCGGTGGCTCCGGCGAAGAGGGTCTTGAATGGCTTATCTCGGGCCGGGTCGAGGGGATCGGCGGAACAGAGCGTTTCCAGCTCATCACTGAGGCCCAGGCCCGCCCTTCGAATCGAATTTTCCACGATCTCCGCTGCGCGTGACCCGGGTCGTGACCATTCTTCCTTAGGGAGTTCGGCGGCGAGCTTCTCGAGAAGAGTCACTTGCAACCCGTAACGCTGCGTCTGCGTCG
>CAYNDM010000247.1:2505-5105 GCA_964395265.1 uncultured Bacteriovoracaceae bacterium | reverse complement strand
GTTTATCCAGCCTATGGAGTAGCCGTCGTAAAGCGGATTGAAGAGCGTGACATTGGCGGGAAAAAGAAGAAATTTTATGTCCTTCAGACTGTCGAAAACTCCATGACCTTGATGGTTCCGACCGAGAATGCCGAACTGGTGGGGCTTCGTAGCATCATTTCAACCAAGGAAGTCAGCCGCGTGTACTCGATCTTGAAAAAGCGCGATGTGAAGATCGACCAGACGACCTGGAACCGCCGTTATCGCGAATACATGGAGAAGATCCGCACGGGATCCGTCTTCGAGATCGCCGAAGTCCTTAGGAACCTCTTTCTCCTGCGTCATAGCAAGGATCTGTCTTTCGGCGAGCGTAAGATGCTCGATCAGGCCAAGCACCTTTTGGTGAAGGAGATTTCCCTCGCCAAGAACGCTGACGAACAGCAGATCGAGCAGGAAATCCAAACCATTTTCGCCTCTTAAAAATCCTGTTACACTGAGAATCAGGAATGAGCCGCTCGCTGAGCGCCCCGGTTGAGGGTCCTTCGAGCGGCTCCGTTTTTAAACTGATTCGTCAGGTGAATCTCAAATGAAGCAAATTCGGACTCTTCGGGTCACCAACACGCTGACCGGCAAAAAGGAAGTTCTCGAAACGCTCGTCCCCGGCAAGCTGACTTTTTACTCGTGCGGCCCGACGGTCTATAACTTCATTCACATCGGAAATCTTCGCGGGGGCCTCGTATCCGACATGTTCTTTCGCGTCTTCAGACGCGCCGGGTACGACGTCACGTATGTGCGCAACTACACGGATGTCGACGACAAGATCATCCAGAGAGCGAACGAGGAGGGTGTTTCGCCCGAAGAAATCGCTCGCAAGTACACTCAGGAAGTCGAGAAGGACTTCGCGGTGGCTGGGATGCTGGAGCCCACTCGAAAGACCACGGTCACGACCCATATGAAGGAGATCATCTCCATGATCGAGAAGATCATCGCCAACGGGCACGGCTACGTGGTCGAAGGGGGCGAGGTCTTATACTCGATCGATAGCTTCAAGGGCTACGGGAAGCTATCGCACAAACACATCGACGAGCTCGTCGCCGGGGCGCGTGTGGAACCCAGCTCGAAGAAGCGCAATCCTTTGGACTTCACGCTTTGGAAGCCTGCCAAGCCGGGAGAGCCCTTTTGGGAGAGCCCTTGGGGAAAGGGACGGCCCGGATGGCACATCGAGTGCTCGGCCATGGCTTCGAAATGGCTGGGAGAGCGCATCGACGTTCACCATGGAGGAGAAGACCTGGTCTTTCCTCATCATGAAAACGAGATCGCCCAGTCCGAAGCCGCCACTGGCTGCGCCCCATTCGTGAGGTACTGGCTTCATCACGCTTTCCTGACCCTGTCCAAGGAGAAGATGTCCAAGAGCCTGGGCAATGTGTTCAGCGCGCGCGAGTTCCTGACTCGCTTCGGGGGAGAGGTGGCCAGATACATGCTCTTGTCCGTGCACTACCGATCGATCATCGACTTCAGCGACGAGACGATCGATCAGGCAGTCACGGCCTTGCAGCGGATCTATGAGGCCAAGCTCAAGGCGACGCAGCTGCAGAAGAAGAAGTCCATCGTTCCCGACCCACGGGCTGAAAGCCTCTGGGGCCAGTTCGCCGCGGATTGTGAAAAGGCGCGAGTCGAGATCGACGCCCATATGGCCAACGACTTCAATACAGCGGGGGCTTTGGCTTCTCTCTTCACGCTGATTCGCGAATTCAACCGGGTGCTGAGCGAGCCTGCCGCGGCCGCCACTCCTTTGGCGGTGATCGGGGCAGGAGAGCTCATCCGGGTGATCGAAGAGGATATCGGCGACATGATCGGTATCGGTCGAGTCGAGCCCGAAAAGATGTTGAAGGATCTCGAACGCATTCGGGCCTCGCGTCCCACCCAAGCCGGACTTGAACGGCCCAGCGAGGACGAGATCAAGATCAAGATCCAAGAGCGCATTGACGCCAGGAAATCCAAGGATTTCGAGAAGGCAGATAAAATCCGTAAGGAACTCGAGGTCCGCGGAGTATTGCTCAAAGACAGTCCCCAGGGGACGACCTGGGAGTACATCTGAACCACGGCGGCGAAAAGGCAACTTTTCCGACGAGGGTCCAAGGGTCCTGGCGGACCCACTGTTTCTTGCTTAAAGATTTCTTGTATAATCAGATTCTGAGGCACGTAAGCGTATGGACCTTGACCCAAGATTCGCTGACCTGACGTCTGAACTTGACCTTGAATTCCGCCAACATGAGCGGCAGGAGGCGAAGCTTCCGAGGTCGCGAATCGGTCATTGGCTCCGAAAGATTCCCCTGCTGCAAGAGCAAGGAAATTCCATGCTGACTTTTCTCCTCGTGCTTGGGGGGATCTCGGTCGGCATGGCCGCAACCCTGCGTTCGATTTCGAATCAATCCGCGGAACGTCTCCTGAACACTGTCAGGAGCGAGCAGAGCAAGCTGGCCTCTCAGCTGACCGCCTATGTGAGCCACCCTTCGGCGCTCCGAACCAGTCTGCGTTTCGCCCCTACGGACAGCTCTCTGGCGAAATGCCTGGATCCCAGTAGCGCCAACCCCGCCCCTTGCATCAATGGTGAATGGTAT
>CAYNDM010000247.1:0-2495 GCA_964395265.1 uncultured Bacteriovoracaceae bacterium | reverse complement strand
GAATCTTTCTCAGGCACCTCGTCCTCGCCTGTTTTCTATTCCTTATATGGCGAGCGATGCGGACCCTTGTCTGTGGGAACGCCTGATTGCCCGATGAGGGTCGTGACCCGGTTCACACCGATCTGCGACGCGGACGGAGTGGCCACCAACTGCGCCGAGAAATTCGTAGACCTGTCGGAGGGCAAGCCCCGCTACACGGTTGGCGCGGTTTTCTTCCAGGTGGAATTCGAGATCGAGCAAGCTCGCGACCTTTCCGGGAAGGTCATCGCTCTCGGCCGGTACAATGCGGTCCCCGGATCGCCCGGGGTTTTCGAGGGAGTCGGTCAATTGCGCCCGGTTTCGGGCAAGTCCCGGGTGCTGCATCGTTGCGACGTCACGTCGTGTCCGCGACCTCCCGAGCTGGCATTTGTTCCCGGCGGGCCTTCGTTCGATTTCGGTACCGTGGTCGCGCCGAATCGACCGTTCGTCGATATGACTCTCATGAACATCGGGGAGGCTGAGTTGGGCGAGCTTCCTACCGGCCTCGAGTGCTGGTTGGACGGTGCCGGGGCGGCTCGGTTTTCGATCGATGCGGCCAATAGCAGTTGCCTGACCCCGGCGAGGACACTGGCGGGTGGCGCGAGCTGCACCGTGCGTGTTTACTTCGAGGGCGACGATCTTCCCGAGCCCGCCGGGCCGACTCCCTATACGAGTCGCTTGCATTGCCGGGGGCAGAATAATTTTCCTCCGCTCGTCGAGACGGCGATCGGTCACGATATGATGGGGATCTGGGAACCCGCTGCGACTGCCACTCCTAGCCCGACCCCAACTCCCACGCCTACACCGACGTCTACGCCTGCCCCTACGTCGACTCCCACGCCGACGCCTGCTCCAACTGCTTTACCGACGCCTACGCCGACTCCGCTCGCCGAGGCCGTGCTCCTATTGTCGGCGCCGGATCCTGTCGATTTCGGGGTGCAGACCTCGCAGACCGAGCGGGTGGTGACGTTGTCGAATATTGGAAAGTCGGCGATCACGTCTCCGATCTCCGTCACGTTTGACGGCGGTGGCGCGGGAGGGCTCTCGCTTGGCGGCACCAGTACCTGCATTCATGGTGTAACAGTTCTGACCGCGGGGCAGAGCTGCACTTTCGTCGTGGTTTTCAACCCGGTGGGGCTGCCCGCCGGCCAGGCGGTTTTTGGATCGCTTTCGGTTTCGGCCAACAAGACGTCCTCCGCGCTCACCGGCGACTCGAGCGCGATCCTGGCTACTGCGGGCCCTCTGCCCTCCGGCAAGCTGCTCGTGGAAGTCAGTGGCGGCACCACGGTCAGCTCAGGGGTCATTTCGGGCGTCTCCGGAAGATGTTGGATGAGCGGGCCGTTTCAGGTGACCTGTAGAGCTGAAACCGACGGGATCCCGCCTACGCCGCTGGCGCTTCCGAGGACCGTCGTCTGGAAGGGCGGCAGCATCGCTCCGTTGCCCCCGGTCCCGAGTATGGCCAGTCAAACGAAGATCGGCACCTTGACCGCGCCTAGCTTCTCAGGAAGTTGCGGTACCGAGGTCGGCCCGTCCGCCCATGCCCTTGGTCGTTCCTTCCAGCACATCTACGGAGGGAATCTGGTGACCGGTTGCGAGGAGATCGGCCATATCACTTACGACTTCAGCGGGCTAACCGTGGGAGAGACGCGGACGATCGTCATTGAGTTCACCGAAGAGAAGCTCCAATGGAACGGAAGCGCCTACGTCCCGGCGACCACCGTCGTCGATAACCAGGTCTTGGGCGTGTACCGGATGGATCCGAACTGACGGGTCCTGGCCAATCCCGCGGAAACGCGGAATTCAGTATCCCTCTCGCGCAAGCCTCGCGACGATCTCCTGGAAAAACTTGTGGTGATCAAGACCCCGCGACTTGCCCAGTAACTGGCCGATCTGTCCGTAGTGATCGCCGTAATAAGTGCAGATATGCTCGCCCCATTTGGCGGATTCTTCGGTGACGAACCCGTCGTTCTCCCCTTCGAGCTTTTTCAACACGCGGTGAGGGAGCCAGAAGATCGGCAGCGCGTGCTTGAAAACCGGGCTGGGAATGATGCTGGTCGCGCTGAAATATGCCACTCCCGGCGCGTTGGGGACCTCCTTCTCGAAGATTTCCGCCATCGCTTTCTTCGAGAGATGCTTGAAGGCTTCGCCGGAGCAGTTGAGCGCCAGCAGCGCTTTGTTGATCGCGTTGAGAGTGAGAACTGGCACGTACGGCGAAACCATGTCCAGCAGCGCGCTTCCCCGATTGGGAGTGCCCACCGTGGTGACGCTCGCGACGAGGCCGTCTTTGTCGAGCTTCGAGGCCAGGTAACGGGCATCAAGTCCCCCCATGCTATGCCCGATCAGATTGACCTTTTGGTCCGGATACGCCTTTTCGATTGCCTCGAGAAGCTGCCTGGCGCGATGATCGAAGGTATGCCAGGCTGTCAGGTTTGGGACCAGAACCTGATTGCCTGCTTCGCGAAGCCGTTTGGGGATGC
>CAYNDM010000246.1:4164-5122 GCA_964395265.1 uncultured Bacteriovoracaceae bacterium | reverse complement strand
GAATCGCGAGGGGAATTCGCGCGCTGAGCACGACTTTCTCAACAGCCTGCTAGAGCAAATCTTCGAAGAATGCGCCAAAACGGCGATCCGCGGCCTCAATCTGGACTTCGAGGATCCATAGCGCCGGATTGGGTACGAAGGACTGTTGCGCCAAACCTACTTTAGAATACTTCTGATGAGGAAAATCGCCGAGACGGTGCCCATCCACGCCCGCCACTGCCCGGTATCCACGATCCTCGGCTTTCAGAGCCATCCGCCTGTAGATCTCCTCGCCTGAAATCCTCTCAGCCGCCCATTCGGATCGAAGCTCCTGAAAGATCTCACGCGCGGTTTGAGCACAGCGCTCAGCCTCAGGGTTCGTGCCCAGGACGAAGGTATCCCCCAAATCGGCTTCATATTCGATTCCGTGCTCGGGGTCGGACCAGACAGGCCCCAAATCGACGTAGAAAGGATCTCCCTCCCGCAAACTGTAGTCCTTTTGAACCGGATCACGATAGGTCAAAAGCGTGCCTCGGCCAAAGCGCAGATACGGCCGGTGCCAATGCTTGCTGACGCCATGGGCCTTGGATATCTCCAGCGCCTTCCGAAGCGCTAACTCTTCGGTCATCCCCGCCTGGATCGAATGACGGATCTCCGCGAGGAGAAGCCGGGCTTTATCCTGGGCCATGAGAAGCCCTTCGGTCAAAAACCCGGGGCTGACCTTTTCAAGATCGGCTTGCGAAACGGCGGATACGCGAAGTGGATGAAAGTCGCTCACAGTGGTCCGTTGTCTAACACGCTTCGCATCGCGAATCCATTCCAAGTCTAAGTCTCGCGAGAGCCGGCTCATCGGCCCCGCCAACCCGGCGGATGCTTCGCTTTTATCGAAGGGGTTCCAATCTTTTATCCATTGGAGGGGATCCGGCCGAGATGCCAACGTATCCGGCATGGAGAACATCCTTTTCCCGCTCTCCGAGTA
>CAYNDM010000246.1:0-4154 GCA_964395265.1 uncultured Bacteriovoracaceae bacterium | reverse complement strand
CCTCTCATTCGTCGCTTTCGTATGTTTCATGCTCGCCCTCGACCTGGGGGTCTTTCACAAGAAGGCGCATGTCGTCTCGCTCGGGGAGGCGACTTTTTGGAGCATCTTCTGGGTGTCCCTCTCCTTGGCCTGCAACTGGGCATTCTACCGGTATGCCCTGCATCGATTCGCGACGGACCCGGCCTACGCAGCGATCCCGGGTTTTGACGCACAATCCGAAGCCGGGCGCGTCAGCTTGGAGTTCTTCACCGGATTCGTGATCGAGAAGGCGCTGGCCGTCGACAATATCTTCGTATTCGTCATGGTTTTCACGGCGTTCGGAATCCCGGCGATCTACCAGCATCGAGTGCTTTTTCTCGGTATCCTGGGAGCCATCGTGTTTCGCGCCATCTTTATCGCACTAGGCGCGCAGCTGATGGCTTATCAATGGGTCGTCATGCTTTTCGGGGCGTTTCTCATCCTGACGGGGCTGAAGATGCTGTTCATCGCCCCAAAGCCCACGGATCCCGGGCAGAGCTGGCAGATGAGGCTGCTGAGACGCTGGCTTCCGCTCACAAGCGAATTCGAAGGCCCTAGGCTCCTCGTCCGCAAGAACGGAGTGCGATACGGAACCCCGCTTCTGGTCGCGCTGGTTTTCATCGAGCTCTCGGACATCATTTTCGCGCTCGATTCGGTCCCGGCGATCTTCTCCATCACGCGCGAGCCCATGATCGTATTCATCTCGAACATCCTGGCGATCTTGGGGCTCCGATCGCTGTATTTCATGCTGGCCGGAGTCGTGGATCGCTTCATCTACCTGAAATACGGTCTCGCCGCGGTGCTTGTATTCGTCGGACTCAAGATGACCTGGCTCAACGAGCTCTGCGACGGCAAGTTCCCGATCACCTGGTCGCTCGCCATCATCGCGACGCTGATCTCCGGATCCGTGCTGGCCTCGCAGGCACGGTTCCTGCCTTCATCCAGATAAGAGAGATATTCCCTCGCGACTTTCACTTGTCGCCGTGACTTTCTGGCCCATTCGCGGGACAGTAAGACACATCATCGGAACGGAACCCATAGAGGAGGCCCGCATGTCCCGTTACGAATCCTTGAACTATGTCGGCATCGACACATCGTTTTCCGCCGAAGAGCTCGCGATTCGCCAGTCCACTCGAGATTTCGTCGAGGACCGGGTGCTCCCTTTGCTCCAGCAGTGCAATCGCGAGGAGAGATTCCCCCAGGAGCTGATCCCGGAGATGGGGCGCCTGGGACTTTTTGGGGCCAACCTCCAAGGTTATGGCTGCGCGGGCGTCGGGGATGTCGCCTACGGCCTCATCATGCAAGAGCTCGAAAGAGGAGACTCGGGCATCCGATCGATGGCCTCGGTGCAAGGCGCGCTGGTCATGTGGCCGATCTACATCTACGGCTCGCAGGAGCAGAAGGATCGCTACCTTCCCAAGCTGGCCACCGGCGAATTCGTAGGCTGCTTTGGCCTCACTGAGCCCGATTTCGGCTCCAATCCCGGCGGAATGCTGACTCGCGCCGAGAAGATCCCCGGAGGATACCGTTTGAACGGCAACAAGATGTGGATCACCAACGGATCCATCGCCGATATCGCGATCGTCTGGGCGAAGCTGGACGGACGGATCCGGGGGTTCATCGTCGAGAAAGGAACTCCGGGTTTTTCGGCCACGCTGATGAAAGGGAAGTTCTCCCTCAGGGTGAGCGTCACCTCGGAGCTCCATCTCGAGAACTGCGAAGTCCCCGAATCGAGTCTTCTGCCTCTGGCCGACGGCCTACGCGGCCCCTTGGGCTGCCTGAATCAGGCTCGCTTTGGTATCGCGTGGGGAGTAATCGGGGCGGCTAACCAGGTCTACCACACCGCGCTCCATTACGCGCGCGAGCGCAGCCTTTTCGGAGGCCCGATGGCGCGCTACCAGCTGGTGCAGGCGAAGCTGGCCAAAATGGTGCAATCCATCAGCACCGCTCAGACGCTCATGCTTCACTTAGGGCGACTCAAGGAGCAGAAGCAGCTTGAACCGCACCAGGTCTCGCTCGCGAAGATGAATAACTGCAGGATGGCCCTCGAATGCGCGCGCGACGCTCGCGACATGCTGGGCGCCAATGGAATCACGGACGAGTATCCCGTGATCCGCCACCTGATGAACCTCGAGACGGTCAATACTTATGAAGGGACCGAAGACATCCATCGCCTCGTCATCGGCAACGAGGTCACCGGCATCCCCGCTTTCAAGTGAGAAGGCTGAGAATGAGCCAAGAGCGCAAGCGCATCGTCGTGATCTGTCCCGGCCGCGGAACTTACAACGCGTCTGAGCTAGGGTATCTGCGGCGGTTTGCGCCGCCAAACTCACCGATCATCAACGAAGTGGACTCGTACCGGAGCGCGCGGGGGCTTACGCCTGTCAGCGAGCTCGACGCCGCCAAAACCTACGATGCTTCCTTGCACGCTTCCGCCGCGAACGCGCCTGCCCTCATCTACGCTTGTGCCCTTTCGGATTTCGCGGCTCTGGATCTCGAGCGGCTCGAGGTGGCTGCGGTGACCGGTAATTCCATGGGCTGGTATCTCGCTCTGGCGGCGGCGGAAGTCTTGAATCCCGCCTCAGCCATCCATCTGATCAGCACGATGGGCGCGCTCACGGGATCCCTTCACCTGGGAGGGCAGGTGATCTATCCGCTTCTGGATAGCGACTGGCTCCCCGATCCTGCCAGGCAGAGAGCGTACGATCAGGCGTTGGAAGAGCTGCAAAGCGATCCGGAGTGCCAGATCTATGAATCCATTCGACTCGGAGGCTACCGCGTCGTCGCCGGAAACGAGCCCGCCCTGAGAAAGTTCCAAGCCGCTCTTCCGAAAGTCGACGGACGCTTCCCGATGCGCCTGCTCCAGCACTCGGCTTTTCATACGCCGTTGATGGAAGAGGCTTCGTATCTCGCCCTTTTCCAACTCCCCTCTTCGCTATTCAATCCGCCACGAGTTCCACTGATGGATGGGCGCGGGCAGGTCTGGGATCCCCAATCGACGTCTCTTTCGGGACTCAGGCTTTACACTCTGGGCGCGCAGGTCACCGAAACCTATGACTTCACGGCATCGATCCGCAACGCAGTCCGAAACTTCGAACCCGATCTGCTTGTCCTCTTGGGCCCCGGCACGAACCTAATGGCCCCGATCGGACAGATCCTGGTCGAAATGGAATGGAAAGGCCTGCGCAGCCGAAAGGATTTCATGGCGCTTCAGGAGCGCTCGCCCTTCGTTCTCGCTATGGGTAGCGAGTCGCAGCGAAGCCTGCTTTAGGTTGCATCTCAAAACCCTCGCTTGGATCGTACGCCTAGACTGGATGCTGGGAAGGAAAGGTAAATGGGGCGATTGAACAGGAGGTTTGAACAAAGTGCTGAAATGGGGCGACTGAAGGGGACGCTTGAACAAAGTGCTGAAATGGGGTGCCTAAATAGGAATGAGGCAAGTGGCCTTCGCCCAATTCCAAGAGTTTAGGTAAGAGGCGAGCCAGCACGGCGCATTCGTCATCGCAGATGCGAGTGCCAGCCCGCCTTCGCAATCCTATTGATTGCTTCTCAGCTTACTTCTTTCTCAAGCTGAGAACGTAGTGGGTGAGCGCCCAGCGCTCGTCTTCTTTCAGGTGACCGAACGCGGTCATGGTCGTCCCAGGCAAGCCATTCGTAATGACGTCGAAAACGTTTTCAGGCTTGTCGCCCTTCTTGAACGTATCCTTCACCAGGTTCCTGGGCTTCGGGTTCAGGTACTGTCCGGCCGGGCCCATGCCATCAGCGCTGGCGCCATGGCAGCTCAGACAATTGGTGGCGTAGGAGGCCTTGCCTTTCTCGATCATCTCGGGAGTCGAAGCCGGTACGGCCCCGGCCTTCTTCTTTTCCGCCGCCTGCACAGCGATCATGCTCACCGAGCACAGCACTGCCCCCAAAACGAAGTACGCTGGTCTCATCATTTGTCTCCTTTTCTCATCGTTGAATATCATGGGTCGCCCCGGATTCCACGCCGGATCAGCCCACAGGTCTCGAGTCTTGAGCCGTTGAACCAGCAACGGCAACATGGCACGCGCGAAAACAAACCCTCCGGCGAAAGCGATCAAGCCTCCGACCGCCATGGCGCCCATTCCGATATACTGACCAGGATGGGTGAAGAC
>CAYNDM010000245.1:0-5136 GCA_964395265.1 uncultured Bacteriovoracaceae bacterium | reverse complement strand
TCCTTCGGCTTCCCCGGGAATGATGCCGCTTCGGATCATGTGGGGGACGGTTCCTCGAAAGCGGCGCGTTCTCATGTCATCGGGTTTCGCCGGAGAGGCTCCCGAGCGGGACAAGGTCGGTCTTTTACGGAATCGTTGGCCCGGGGAGACTTCATCAGGATGGACTTTGCTTGAGGCCGAAGCCCATCCCGGATTTTCAGACGAGCAGTTTCGCCCGGATTTTGTTCGGCCGGGGCGAATGTTAACGCATGAGATCGTCCTCAGGATCTACAAGGATTTCGACTTTTCGTTGGAGATCAAGGACGGGATTCTCACTCTCTTCGGCCTGATCCAAAACCGCAAAGAGGTCGTCGAGGAAGGGTACGCGGTCTGTCAGGTCGAGGATTGCTCGGAAGGCACGGAGAACTACGAGATCTGGAGCACTCCCTCGCGGGACAAGAGACTGCTGGAGTGGATCGCAAATCTCGAGAAGCTCGTCACGAATCTCGACGTCTGGCTTCCCCAAGTTCGAGACGATTGGCAACAGTCACTAAGACAGATCGCATTGGAGTACGGTGGCGCCCGCTATTCGTTGGGGGAAGTCCTCTTGAGCTGGAAGCTGGGAGTGTTTTCTTCGGATCCTTCCGAATCGATTCCGGCTCGATGGGGCCTGGAAGGCGACGAGTTCCTCCAGGTGAATGCCCGGCGATTGAGCCAGCGCCTGGAGGAGCGATTCGAAAAAATCCGGCGCCAGGGCGATGCCTGCTCTCTCCAAGGCGCCTGTTCACCCCAGTCGGGAGCCTGGGACAGATGGAACACCTTCGAGTTGGATCAGGAGCTGGTGAAGATCGCCGCTGAAATCGGGGCCTATTGCCGCTTTCATCCGAAGTCGCGCTGCCAGGATCTCTCCACGAAGGCGACGTACGAGTGGATCCAGGTCGGGACGATGAGAAAAACCTTGCAGGAGTGGTTGGATGCGATCCCCTGGATGATCTCCGACCCTCGAGCGGATACTGATTCGCGCTGGGGCGGGCAAGCCGCGCAATATGATTCCATCCAGGTCCCTCACGCGTATGCGATCGATGTCGATACCGGGTCGAAGCTGGCTTTCGTAGAGAAGAGAGGCCAGTATTCGCTGGATGGGTCTCTTTCGAAGAACCGGGTGCTGGATCTTCGCTCCAGGCAGTTCCTCGAGTTCCCTGGCGATATCGAACCTAGAGGGATCCATCCCCAAGGAGATTGGATTTGGGGCGTTTCGCCATCGTTGGCGAGCGTCGTCCTGATGAGCGCTGAACGCCACATTCTCTCCCAGGTGCCCATGGACGATGTGACGATAGCGCAAGGTTATTGGATTGGTTCAGGTGTGCTCTTGGTCTCGGATCAGAAAAAGGCGCATTTGCTGGACTGCGCTCAGACGCCTTGTCGACAGGAGCTGGATCTGCCGGCGGTCCTGGTCGCGCCGGTATTGAACGGGGCCTCCGTTGCTTGGTTGTCGAAGTCGACCATTGTCGAAGCTTGGTTTTATTCGGGCGGTCAGTCGACTCGTATTCCGGTGAGCCCGGTGCCTGTCGGGCGTCCCAGCAAACTGGTCTATTATGCGCCTGGACACCTCGTCGGTACCTGGCGCCATGGCGAAGGGGAGAGACCTCAGGCATTTCATGTCGATCTGAGTACGGGGAGCCTGCGGATATTGGCGCCTGGTTCCAACTTTTGCGCCGGTACTGGGTTGACCGGCGATTCGCGATTCGGGTTTCTCGAGAAAACCCATCCCGAGGGGTATTTAATGGTCGACAAAACTGGCTTCGACTCCGAGTTCAGGGTGATCTCGGAAGAATCCTTTGATTATCGTCCCCTCCGGCACTGGCGGGATGCGGGCGGCGACACCTTCATTTTTGACGGCGGTAGGCAGAGCCTTCTCAGGTATCAGGCAGGCCAGTGGCAGTGGCTGTCTCTCTTGCCGGATGAAACTGGAGTCACGGAATCGAGGTCCGATCTGCTGAAGATCCGATTGCGGGATTCTCGGTTCAGGGTTCGAAGGATCAGTGGGGGGCCTGCGCTCATCGAAACCCAGGGGCGGTACTCCTTTGAACTGGTCAAATCGCCCAGGAATGAGACTCGAGCCCGGTTTATCGAGGTTAGCTTCTCTTCTTCCTCCAAGTGGCGCAGTCTCTACGAGCTTGAGAGTCCGCACCGTCTGGTTCTGAATCAGTACTATCGATGGCAACCAGAAATCGTGGTTTTCACTCGAGGAGGGGTCTCCTATGAAGAGCTTCGGCAGTTGGGAGACTGGCTCCACGTTCCGACCGTCGGCGCCCAAGGGCTTCTGATTCAGCCGAAAGGGGTTCCGGCTCCGACTGCTGCCGCGGCGAAGGCTAGCCGAAATTAGATCTTCGGGCGGGGAATCTCGAAGATCTCTCTCGTCTTTCCATAGGCGAAGCCCGCGAGCCGTGACAGGGGACGGATCTCCTCGATCTTGATCTTTCCGTCAGAATAGGCGGGCTTGTGCACGTGCATAACCAGGATCTCGCCGATGACCAGAGTGGCCGAGCCGACGCTGCCGTCGCCGATTTCCACCAGCTGGTGAAGCTTGCATTCCATGTGAATCGGGGATTCCTTCACCCGAGGAGGCCTGACTTTCGTGGACGCTAGGGGGGTCAATCCCACTTTTTCCAATTCGCTCACGCCATAAGGGTATTCCGCGCTGCAATGATTCATGGGATGCGCCATCCACTCCGCCACGCTGTTCACGACGAACTCACCTGTCGCCTCGATGTTCCTGAGGGTATCCTTCTTTTCACCGCTGCTCTTGCGGGTGATCGAGATCACGAGGCAGGGCGGCGCGCTCGACACTCCGTTGAAAAAACTGAACGGAGCCAGGTTGACCACGCCTTCGGGGCTGATCGTGCTGACGAACGCGATCGGGCGGGGGACGATGGCTCCGATGAGGAGCTTGTACACTGGGGTCGAGGCCATCGAAGTCAGGTCCAGGCTCACCATCTCTTCGATGGGAGAAGGGATCCGGTCGCCAGGTACCCAGGGCTTGCCAGAGTCGAAGTCATTCTTGCTCACGCGGACCTCTTTCTCATTGTGACCATTCGAGCATCAGCTGAAGCGGCTTGAGGGCTTTCAGCCGGAGCTCCTCGGGCAGGAGGATTTCCGGCGTCTCGTCTCTGAGCGCCAGGTAGATCTTCTCGAGGGTGTTGAGCTTCATGAAAGGGCACTCGTTGCAGTTGCAAGCGTGGTTCGGAGGGGCCGGTATGAAAGTCTTGCCGGGCTCCTTCTTTCGCATTTGATGAAGAATGCCTTCTTCGGTGGCCACGATGAATTCCCGCTTGGGGCTTGCCTGCACGTGCTTGAGTAGCGCAGAGGTGCTCCCGACGAAATCCGCTTTGGCGAGCAGCGACGGCTCGCACTCGGGATGGGCGATCAGCTCGGCTTCGGGGAAGCGCACTTTGAGCTCCGCGATCTTTTTCTCGGAGAAGGTCTCGTGCACGATACATGTCCCTTGCCAAAGCGTCATCTCGCGTCCCGTCTTTTTGGCGACATAGGCGCCCAGATTGCGGTCGGGCGCAAAGATGATCTTGCGATCCTCGGGGATTCTTTCGACGATGCGAACGGCGTTGGAGCTGGTGACGATGACATCGCTCTGCGCTTTGATCGCGGCCGAGCAATTGATGTACGAAACCACGAAGTGATCGGGGTGCTTGGCGCGAAACCGGGAGAAGGCCCCGGGAGGGCAGCTATCGGAGAGCGAGCAGCCCGCACGCAGGTCGGGCATCACCACCTTGCGCTTGGGGTTGAGGATTTTGGCCCCTTCCGCCATGAAATGAACGCCGGCGAAAACAATCAGGTCGGCTGTCGAAGCTTGCGCGGCGCGAGCCAACTCCAGGCTATCTCCCACGAAGTCGGCGATATCCTGGATCTCCTCCTCCTGGTAGTAATGCGCAAGAATGACGGCGTTTTTTTCTTTCTTGAGCCGTGCAATCTCATCAAAGAGATCCACTCCTGAAGGGATGGGAGCACGTAAGTCAATCGCGGCGTTCATGCCCAACTCTTCGCATAGAAGCGGGGAGGTGTCCATGGCTCGGGGCAGACGACTTCATTGCGTCATCGTAGCTGGTCGGATTGTTTTTTACGCTGTTTTTTCGAGCATTTGAGGACTTGTCTGTTTAGAATATAAGAAAGCCGACGCGCTTGCTCAGCTTGTCGGTCTGGTTTATGAAAAGAGATGAGGAGTAGTATCCATGTGGAAGGGTTGGTTTGAGAAGCCGGAGGCACCGGCCGCTGGAGCGCCAAATGGCAAAGGAGCGCCCCACTTCGAGAGCGGCTTCGGCTCTGGAATTGCGAACCTCGTTTTTGGACGGAATGCGGCTCGAAGCAGAAAGAACTCCCGTGAAGCTTCGGGTGACGGAGGTAGCGAGGTGAAGGTTCTCAAAAAAGGTCCAGCCATGCGCGTGATCTTCTTCTACCCAGGCGAAGAGGGGACTTACGTCGACAACGCCAACGTGACTCTCTTCGAGAACGGGATCGTCCACATCAAGTCGAATCAGGAAGAGACCACCACGCATCTTCAGAACTGCGAGATCCTTTGGACCTTCGAGACGGAAGCGGATGAGCGCACCACCAAGGTCCGGTTGCTCAAGCCCAAGGCCGAGGCTCGCGACGGCGAGCCTGGCGGGCCCAGCTCGCCGGACAAGCCACCCAAAGGCGGTAACAAGAGTCCTGAGTTGAGATAGTCGAATTCGAGAGTCGCATTGAACCAGGGGTGCCCGATCGCCACGCGAGACGGGCTGAGATCATACCCTTATGACCTGATCCGGGTGATGCCGGCGGAGGGAGAGCGATGGGAAAATTCGGATGGAGAAGAAGTGCCGCGCTCGCGGCACTTTTCGTTTTCGCGGCGATCCCCGGTCGGGGCCACGCCGACTCAAGCTCTCCGGACCTAGTGATCCTCGCCTACGACAGCTTCGTCGCTCAGGGGGGGCTGGGGCCCGCGATTCTCCCTCGTTTCGAGAAGGCCTGTTCCTGCACTGTCAAAGCGATCTCCGGCGGGGACGGAGGGCAGCTGCTCAGCCGATTGCAGCTGGATCACGAGCGCGGGAAGAGCCGGAGCCATGTCGTGATCGGGCTGGACCAGCATACCTGGGCGAGGGCGAA
>CAYNDM010000244.1:0-5147 GCA_964395265.1 uncultured Bacteriovoracaceae bacterium | reverse complement strand
TCACCTATCTACGCCAAGCTGCTCGCCACCCACGCCCATGTGGACGAGCTTCAGGAACAGATCAAGACCGCGTATATCCACGCGGCTCTCACGGCCAGCGACCCGAAATCCCAAGAGGAAGAGCGCCATGCGGCGCAAGAGGCGTTGGATGAGCTCGATTCGATCTTCGGAGGCACTCTGCGGGGACAGATCGAGATTCCCAAAGGCTTGATTCCCTGGTTTTTGGAGAGCTTGACCGAAAAGCAGGAGGAGATTCACCGGGAACTCACGGCGCTCCGGAACTCTCCGTTCCTTCGATCGCATCCGCCGCACGCCCACGCCCTCCTGGCGCGAGCCATGAACCAGGTCGAGGACGCACGAAAGACATTCGAAAAGCGCCAGCAGGCGAAGACCCTGCTGGATCGCAGGGATTTCGTCGAAACCATCAACGATCTCGAGCGAAAGACGCTGAGCAAAGACGACGCTCCTAAGAGCCTGGCGCGCAAGACCTATCAACTCGTCAAAAACAGGATCGAGAAGGAAAGCCGGGATTTCAGGCTGTCACGGGAGGATTTCGGCCGATCGCCGGATCAGCAGGGCCCGAGGTTCTACCCCAGCATAGGCCCCGCAGGCGATATCACAGGCAACGAGTTCCCCAAAGGAGTCTGGGCCATCACCTACGACGACGGCCCTGGAGGGCAAACCTCGTCGGATATCCTTCAAAACCTGTCGAATCAGGGCATGACCGCGACGTTCTTCATGCTAGCCAGGCATGTCGATTACCTACACGGGATCTCTCAGGCGATCGCGGACACAGCCAAGCGAATGGACATCGCCAGCCACTCCTACACCCATGCGAATCTCGGAACGCGCAACGCCAACCTGTATCGCGAGATCATCGAAGCCAAAAACCGAATCGAAGGCAGCCTAGGCCGCCGAGTGCGGCTCTTTCGCCTCCCCTACGGAGAAGGACGCAGGAAGGAACCAGTCCGCCAGACCATTCAGGAAGCGGGGCTGATCCATGTGTTCTGGAACGTCGACACGCTCGATTGGCAGGACAAGAACCCCGCCTCGATCCTGGAGCGCGCCAAACGACAGATCCGAGCCATCGACGCCGGAGGGAGAGGAGGCATCGTTCTCTTCCATGATATCCACCGGCAAACGGTCACGGCTTCCAATGAGCTGATGACATTTCTCAAATCCATGCAGGCCAAGGTCTGCACTACGCAAGCGATCGTGGACCAGCTGAATGGAAAAATCGATGACTGCGCGAATCCGATCTCTGAGCCGACTCAATGAGGCGATCGCCCTCTCGACGGTGGTCGGACTCTCGCTCTCCTGTTCCACCCCTCCAAAGGAAACGCGAATCGCGCTCCCTTCGTCCACCGCCTCCGTCGAGGTAGGGCCCCTCGAGAAGGTCGACTCAGCGGTGAATATCCTGCGCTCGATCTCCGACGAGGTCGCCGGGCACCAGGCGCTTTCGAAAGCCTGCTCGATCTCTCCCGAGCAAGCTCGCGAGCTGCTGATCGCGGCGCACCCGATCTGGGACGAGCAAGTCGATGATCAAGCCCGTCGGCTGCGATCGGCGCAAAAAGACCCCCAAACGGTCGCGGCGATCCTGTACCCGTGGCGCGACTGCGAGAAAACCTGCCACTGCAGCGCCTATGCGACGGTGATCGAAAGAAGCGGCCTCGTCGAAGAAGGAGGTCCCGATGTCCGGCGGATCTACGAGGAGATCGAAGCCGCGGCCACTCGAATGTCCCAAAAGCAGGTGCTCGATTGCGCTATCCGAGTCGCCGCACTTTGCGGCGAAGAGACGATGGATCGAATCCGCTCGGGCGCGCCCTGACAAGAGGATTCGCGCGGCGATTCAGACCGATCAGACTCTCTGAGATACCCCTCAAGAAGCTCCCGCTCCGAAGAGAACCCGCGCAACCCCTCGCAGGAGCTTCATTCCGCCCCGCCGCCTGAGAACTGAACCACGTCCTGAGGGCGCGGAATTCGCCGAAGATGTCTTGGGGCAGAAGGCGTTCTCAGCTGAGAGCCTGGCTCGCTGGTCACCTGATGAGACGTAGGCTTGCTGGTGGGTCGAGCTTCTGTCGCCACCGATCGCGCCCGCGACGAAAGTTTCGGATCTTCCTTCTTCCACTTCACCGCGATCCCCTGGACCAGCACCTGGCCTTCTTCGCCGTCGTCCGCGCATTCAGCCTGGGGATAGAGCTCCGCATGCCCGTCCAGGAGAAAGACGACGGATTTCACGTCCACGACGGCATCGGCGCCTCGCTGCTTTCCGTACTTCACCAGGTCGCGCACGGCTTTATTGTAGAAATTCTTGCAGAGAACGGTCTCGTCGTAATCCGGCGTCAGCGAATTGAAGTTGGCCTTCGCGCGCACGACTCCCAAGACTTCATAAGGGCGCTTGGGATCCTGGATATAGGCCTCTTTCGGAAAGGAATACCGATCGAGCTTAGGCTGCGGGATCGTCGAGCATGCCGACGCCGCCCCCACGAACACGGCCACGAATCCCATGAAAACCGCTCTCATCCAACCAGTCTATCAGACCTGGAATGAGCCGCTCCATGCCAAGATCCTGACGTATCCGTGCGCCAACTCCTGCAACCGCCAAGCGCCGAAAGGGCCCAGGCGATCCGATCCCTCCGGCGATCCGGCGTCTCTTAAACGATCCGAGACTTGAACAATTCGGCGCCTCAAGTCTCGTGATACTCGAACACCTTCCCCTGATAATTGCGAAACACCCATTTCTTGCCTTCGTTGGACACGCGGTACTCTGGCACGAGCGTGATCTTCCCGCCCCCGCCCGGCAAGTCGCCCGCGAAGTGGGGCCCCGCCATGCCGCTCGTCCAGCCTCGAAGCTTCTCGGGCCTGATCGCATTGGAAGATGTAATACGGACGGACGCGCATCAGCAGCAGCTTGTGATTGAGCTCCTTCACGATGGCGGCGTCGTCGTTCACTCCCTTGAGAAGCACCATCTGGTTCTGAAGGACGCAGCCGGCGTCGGCGAGCTTGGCGCACGCATCGAAAGCCTCGAGCGTGCACTCACGAGGATGGTTGAAATGCGTATGCACGAAGATGGGATTGTATCGAGACAGCATCCTCGCCAAGGAGTCGGTGATCCGCTGTGGGAGAGTCACCAGGTTGCGCGTGCAGAGGCGAATGGTCTCGATATGTTCCATCGCCCGCAGCCTCGAGAGGATGTACTCGAGTCGCTCATCCGAGTTCGAAAGCGGATCGCCGCCGGACACCAGGACGTCCCTGACCTCCTTCGCCGAAGCGATATAAGCCAGGCCCTCGTCGAGCTGCCGATTGGCCATCGACGTCGATGGGTCCGCCACCTTGCGCTTCCGGGTACAATGCCGGCAGTAAACCGGGCAATTATGGGTCGTGTAGAAAAGGACGCGATCCGGATAGCGATGGGTCACGCCCGGGGCCTTCAGATACTCTTCTTCGGCCAATGGATCTTCCCACTCCGTCGGCAGCACCGTCAGCTCACCCATCTTGGGAACTGATTGAAGGCGGATCGGGCAGTTGGGATCGGCCGGATCGATCAGGGAGGCATAATAAGGAGTGATCGCCATATTGAAGAGCTCGCTCGATTGAGCGAATGCATCGCGCTCCTCTCCGGTGACCTGGATGACCTGGGCGAGCTGCTCGAGCGTCTTGACCCGCTTTTGCTGCTGCCAAACCCAATTGCTCCAATCACGCTCGGGAACCTGGCTCCAGATCGGAGAGCGGCCAGCCGACAAAAAGCGCTCACGAACCGCGTTCTTCGCCTCGATCTCAAAACCCATTTCAACTCCTCGTGCCCCGTCCTATCGCAAAACTGAGCTCAGTGCACTGCATTAAAAACCGAATTACGGCAAAGGCTTGCAGCTTTGCTCCCATCTCACGTACCCTCATTCTATGCTCGAAAATCTCTTTCTCGGTCTTTCTCTCATGGGTGCCGAATGGGTTCTCTATCTCCTGATCCTTCTTTCGGTGATCTCAGTCGCGGTCATGTTCGAACGTGCCCGGTTCTATCGCCTGGCATCGCGCGATCTGGAGCAATTCCGCGCGCAGATCCGCGCCTCTGCCTTGGCTGGCCGCTGGGAAGAGGCTCTACAAGCCGCCGAAAAACGAAAGTCTTCCGGCAAGTCGGCCGAATCCAAGGATCTCGAGGCCGAGCTGACCGCGGCCCTGATCGCTTCTCGTGGCGCCAAGAACTCTCCCGAAGTCCTCTCCGAGGTAGCGCACGACGCGATCGTTCGATCACGGCTCGAATGGGAGAAGAACCTGGCCATTCTCGCCACCATCGGCAACAACGCTCCATTCGTGGGACTCTTCGGGACGGTCCTGGGGATCATCAAGGCCTTTCATGACCTCTCCCGGACGGCGGGCTCGGGCGCCCACACGGTTTCAGCGGGCATCTCGGAAGCCCTGATCGCAACCGCAGTCGGAATCATGGTGGCGATTCCAGCGGTCGTGGCGTTCAATCTCTTCCAACGCAAGGTGAAAGCCGCCATCAACCACGCCGAAGCCATGAAGAGCTTCCTGATCGGAAGGCTGGCGGACTGATGGCTGGGAATTCGGGCTTCTCGACCGACGACGACCTGATCGCGGGGATCAATGTCACGCCCCTGGTTGACGTGGTGCTGGTGCTGCTCGTGATCTTCCTGATCACCGCTCCGGTCATTTACCAGTCCGCCATCAAAGTCCAGCTCCCCAAAGCGGTTTCGGGCGAGCAACAGGAGAAATCCCCTCTCGAGTTCACCATCAGCAAGGATGGAAGCGTGGCTTGGGGAAAGGAACCAGTCGATTGGGCTATCCTGGGAGCTCGCCTCAAGTCCGTGGTAACCGAAAACCCGGATCAGACCGCCGTAATCAGCGCCGATGAGGCCACTCCTCACGGCGCAGTCATACGATTGATGGATACGCTCCGGCAGGCAGGGCTTTTGAAGTTCGCGCTCAACGTCGAGTCCAAGTCCGGATCTCGCTAGGCCCGAGTCGGCGGCAACCTAGGATCAGCGACAACCCAGGATCAGCGACAACCCAGGATCAGCGACAACCCAGGATCAGCGGCAGCGAAGGGGATTCAAATAATGGGACAGGCCCGGGTTCGGGTATTCGGCCGTCTTCTGCAAGGCGCCCACGTCCACGCGGCGATCATGCC
>CAYNDM010000243.1:0-5162 GCA_964395265.1 uncultured Bacteriovoracaceae bacterium | reverse complement strand
GGCTCCAGCACGCTCAAAGGCTCCGCAGGCTCGAGCAGGGTCAAGCGCGAGGCGCCGGCACCCAAGATCCTGCTGGCATTCGCCTGGGCTCTGAGCCTCGCTTCGGGCGAAAGCTCGCTCGCATGAATCTGGAGGGAAGGGAAATTCGAGAGCAGCTCGATTGAAATGATCCCGCTGCCGGCCCCGACCTCAAGACCCAGCTTCGGCTTCGATCCCTCCATCGAAAGCGCCGAGAGAGCCTCACGGACGAGCAGCTCGGTCTCCGGCCTGGGAACGAGCACCTCAGGCCCAACCTGGTAATCATGATCGAGGAAAGTCTGCCAACCCGTCAGATGCTGTAGAATTCGCCCCTCGGACCGGGCGTTGGCCATTACGACCACTTTCTCGCCGGCGCCGTCCGGAAGACGATCCTTGAGTCGAGTGAAAAGCTCGAGACGGGAGAGCGGCTTCCCGGTTGCCTGAAAAACCGCCGACATCACGATCTGCTCGGCTTCGGCGTCCACCACACCGCGTTTCACGAGAACTTGGCTTCGCGACAGGAGTTGCTTCGCGATGCGAAGCGCTTCTTCATAGCTCGTGGGAAACTCACCTCCAAAAGCCATTCGCTAGTCCCGAAGCCCTTGCTCTTTGAGAGCTTCGGCCTGGTAATGCGTCTGAAGGCCATTCAGGATCTCATCGATCTTGCCTTCCATGACGTCTGAAAGTTGATACAGAGTCATGCCGATACGATGCTCGGTGAGCCGTCCCTGCGGGAAATTGTAAGTGCGGATGCGTTCGCTGCGGTCGCCGGTTCCAACCATCGTCCGCCGGGCATCGGAGTGCTCGCGAGCGGCCCGCTCCTTCTCGGCCTCGAGCAGGCGAGAGCGGAGGATCTTCATCGCCTTATCCTTGTTTTTGAGCTGCGAGCGCTCATCCTGGCAAACCACCACCTCACCGGTCGGAATATGGGTGATGCGCACCGCAGAGTCAGTCGTGTTGACGCCTTGTCCGCCCGATCCTCCGGATCGGAACACGTCAATCCTCAAATCGCTGGGGTTGATCTGCACGTCCACCTCTTCGGCCTCTGGCAGGACGGCCACGGTTACGGTCGAGGTGTGCACGCGCCCCTGGGCCTCCGTCTCGGGCACGCGCTGGACCCGATGGACGCCTCCCTCCCATTTCAGGCGGCTAAAGACTTTCGAGCCCGTGATCATCGCGATGATTTCCTTGAAACCTCCGGTCCCAGTCGGACTGGACGAAAGGATCTCGACCTTCCATCCCTGTCGCTCGGCATACCGCTGATAGAGCCTGAAAAGCTCGCCAGCGAAAAGCGCGGCTTCATCGCCGCCTGCGCCGGCTCGCACCTCGAGCAAAATGTTCTTGTCGTCGTTGGGGTCCTTGGGAAGAAGCAGGATTTGGAGCCGTTTCTTCGATTCCTCGATCTCGGGCTCCAGGCGTTTGAGCTCGTCTCGCGCCATCTCGGCGATTTCTGAATCCTTTTCCTGCAAGAGCTCCTTATTGGAGCGGTATTCGGATTCAAGCGCCTTGTACCGGCGATACTCCTCGATGAGCTCGATCAGTCCGGCATGCTCCTGGGACAGCTTGCGAAACTCGGCAGGGCGATTGGCCAGTTCCGGGTCGGCAAGTCGACTCTCCAGCTCCTTGAATCTCTGTTCTACCGCTTCGAGTTTATCAAACATACTTCACGTTTCCGGAAACTCCGTCACCCATGCCTGCACTCTCCCGAGCTCAGCCAGGTGACTGATCTCGAACTCGTGCTCCCAATTCTTGAAAACTTCCTGCTCGGTCTTCTCCAGGCGCAGCACCTGCTTCAGCGAAGCCAGGGCCACCTCGAGCTGATCGTCGCCGGGCTCCCGGGTCGTCAGTCTTTGAAGCACGAGACCCGGCCAGATCATCGCTCGAAAGACCGGCCGATGCATCCTGCAGGCGCACATCTTGATGAACTCGTAAGCCAGCCCAGCCACGGGCAGCATCAAGAGCACCTTGGCCACGATCATGAATCCATGGTTCAGCACCGGGTTCGTCGTCATGCCCGTGAAACCCAGGGCTGGGATCACCACGCTGAACACCAGGATACTGATCAATACCAGGAAAAGCAGGAAGCTGGTACCACATCGCGGGTGCAGCCTGGAATACTTCCTCGCATTATCGACGTTCAGATCCTCCCCGGCCTCGAAGGTCGCGATCGCCTTGTGTTCGGCCCCATGGTACTGAAAAACGCGATGGATATCCTTCATCAATGCGATCAGGTACACGTAGGCCAGAAGGATCACCATCTTCAGCACGCCATCGATCAGGTGAAAAAGAGGGCTATCCGCGCTGAGCCGCAGCGACTGGTTTGAGGCCAGCAAAACCGTCAGGACATGGGGAAGGGCCACGAAAAGCCCCATCCCCACCGCGAAGGCGGCTAAAACGGAAAACACGATGGCTCCCGCGCTCAACTGCTCTTCGGACTTCTCGTTTTCGGAAGCGATCCCAGCGGAATAAGTCAACGCCTCGATCCCCTGGAACATGCTCTCGACGAGCATGACAACGCCGCGGAAGACCGGGCGCTTCAGCCAAGGAAACCGCTGAGTGATGCTCGAATACGGGCTATGACGGATGATGATCCGCCGATCGGGCCGGCGCACGGCGACCGCAAGAAAATGCGGCGAGCGCATCATGACTCCCTCGATCACGGCCTGGCCACCAATGCTGGTGTACTGGACAGGTCCCTTCATAGGTTCCAGTCTACCGGGAATCCACCCCGGCAGGAAGCCCGGAAACGGAAACGCCTAGCCGCTCATCCCTTTGATGAATTCTTCGTTCGTCTTGGTATGTGAGACCTTATCCAGGAGGAATTCCATCGCATCGATCGTGTTCATGGGATGAAGGACCTTGCGCAGGATCCAAATGCGATTCAGGAAATCCGCCGGCAAGAGCAGCTCTTCTTTACGAGTCGCCGATTTGTTGATGTCCAAGCACGGGAAGATGCGTTTCTCCATCAGCTTGCGGTCCAGATGGATCTCGGAGTTGCCAGTTCCCTTGAACTCCTCGAAAATCACCTCGTCCATGCGGGAACCGGTGTCCACGAGCGCGGTCGCGATGATGGTCAAAGAGCCGCCTTCCTCGATGTTTCTCGCGGCACCGAAGAATCTCTTGGGCTTATGAAGCGCGTTGGAATCCACGCCGCCGGAAAGAATCTTGCCCGATGGAGGGACGACCGAGTTGTAAGCGCGGGCCAAACGCGTGATGGAATCCAGGAGAATGACGACGTCGTACTTGTTCTCGACCAAACGCTTGGCCTTTTCGATCACCATCTCGGCGACCTGAACGTGGCGTGAAGCCTGTTCGTCGAAAGTCGAGCTGACCACCTCGCCTTTCACGGAGCGTTGCATATCCGTGACTTCCTCGGGGCGCTCGTCGATCAGGAGAACGATCAGCTTCACCTCGGGATGGTTGCTGGTGATGGCGTTGGCGATGTCCTGCATCAGAACCGTCTTGCCAGCGCGAGGAGGCGCGACGATGAGGCAGCGCTGGCCTTTGCCGAGCGGGACCATCATGTCGATGATCCGGGTACTGTAATTGTTGGGCTGGAATTCGAGATTGAGCCTCTCGTTCGGATAAAGAGGCGTGAGATTGTCGAAGAGGACTTTCTCCGCGTTCATCTCGGGAGTCTGGAAATTGACCTGCTCGACTTTCAAAAGTGCGAAATAACGCTCACCCTCTTTCGGAGCGCGCACGGATCCGCTGACAGTGTCCCCGGTGCGAAGACCGAAGCGGCGGATCTGAGAGGGGGAGACATATAGGTCGTCCGGCCCCGGAAGGTAATTGTAGTCAGGGGCGCGAAGAAACCCGAACCCGTCAGGAAGGCATTCCAAGACCCCGTCAGCGTAGATATGCTCGTCCTTTTCAGCCTTCTTTTGCAGGATCCCGAAAATCAGGTCCTGCTTGCGCCTGCCCCCCGCGTTTTCGAGACCGAGCTCTTTGCCCATCTCGACCAATTCACCGATTTTCTTTTCTTTCAGTTCGCGAAGATGCATGAACTTTTCCTCAGTTCTATCAGCCGGACGCTCGTTTTCGCGCTCCGGGGAGTCTTGGGGATCTTGCTCTCCAACACGCTTAGGTGTCACCTTATTGTCGTTCGGAGTGGCATCTGATTTGGGACGCGGCGGCCTTTTCGAGACGCGCGCAGGTTTTTGATTCATGTTTGTCTAGCAGATTAAAAGAATGTTTATGATTTGCGGCAATGACGCCACACATAAGTCGGGTAACAAACCTTTTACTTACAGTAAAGCAAAAAGAAATATGATGAAATAAGACCTTATGAAACCGAAGCGCCTTCTTGCCGCGTTAATATTCATCTCCCTCTTCGCCCTAGGCGCGATTCAGCTCGCTTCTTTCATTCATTTCGCCGCAAGTCCAGCGGTCTCACCCTCTCAAGCCGCCGGGGAGGCTCCTCCCTCCGCGATCATCGAAATCGCCAAAGGCATGGGGCCCGTTCAGATTTCCAAGCGCCTAGCCGAATCCGGAGTCGTTGCTAACGCGAGCCGATTCCAATGGCTAGGCCGCCTGACACGCGAGTGGAAAAACATCAAGGCTGGCGAATACGAGGTTTCGGCCGCTCAGACCCCCCTTCAGATTTTCAAAACGATCACGAGCGGTGTCAGCATCAGCCATTCGATCACCGTTCGGGAAGGCCAGAACATGTATGAGATCGCCACGGCTCTCGAGCAGAGGAAACTCGCTACCCGGAACGCTGTGCTCGAGCTTTGTCGAAGCCCCGAGTTCTTGCGCGATCTCGGCTTCAAGGACCCGCTCCCCCCTTCCCTTGAAGGCTATCTCTTCCCGGACACCTATTTTTTCAACCGAGCGATGAGCGCCAAAGACATGCTGAGACAGATGGTCAGGCACTTCAACTCGATTTGGAACGAGCGTTATTCCGAAAGAGCCCGGCAGCTCGCCTTGTCTCGGCACCAGATCGTCACGCTCGCATCGATCATCGAGAAGGAGACCGGTGCGCCCCACGAACGGCCGCTGATTAGCTCCGTTTTTCACAACCGCCTGAAGAAAAGAATGCGGCTGCAGAGCGATCCGCCCACCATTTACGGGATGTGGGAACGCTACTCAGGCAAGATCTCGAAAAAGGACCTTCTCGACGTCACCGAAGATAACACTTACGC
>CAYNDM010000242.1:0-5163 GCA_964395265.1 uncultured Bacteriovoracaceae bacterium | reverse complement strand
GGCGAGGGCATCGATACGCTCATCTTTTACCCGCTCGCCTTCTACGGGCTCTGGCCCAATGAGCTCATCATCAAGGTGATGGTGGCGAACTACATTCTAAAGTCCTCATGGGAAGTCGTCCTGACGCCACTGACCTATCAGGCCGTCGGCTTTCTGAAGCGCGCGGAACGGGAAGATTATTTCGATCGGAACACGAATTTTACCCCGTTCTCCCTGAAAACCTGACCCGGGGCAGGTGCCACGCTCGCGTGCATTTCGGCTCGCCCTCGGCTGGGTTTTGTGGGAAATTGGTGCCCTATGAAGCAAGAGAAGGCATGTCTAGTCACGGGTGCGGCGGGTTTTATTGGATCGCGCTTCGTCGAGTCCTGCCAAGCACAAGGAACCCCGGTCGTCGCGGTAGACCTGAAATCCCACTTCGAAAGCCGTCCCGAGCTCAAGAGAGTCCGTTTTGACCAAGTCGTGGACCGGCAGGAGCTCTTTGACTGGCTGGATGCGGAGAAAAGAGAGCTTGGCTCGATCGTCCATCTAGGCGCATGCGCGAATACGATGGAGACTCGCGAAGATTTCCTGCAGCAATGGAATGTCGAGTACTCGCAGCGTCTCTGGGACTACGCCACGAAAGTCGGCATCCCTTTCGTCTATGCCAGTAGCGCGGCGACCTACGGAGCGGGAGAGCACGGCTACGACGACGACGAGGATCGCATTCCCCTGCTTCAACCCTTGAACGCATATGGGCGTTCCAAGCAAGCTTTCGACCTGTGGGCACTCGAGCGCGAACGGAAAGGCAGCGCGCCCCCTTCCTGGTCAGGCTTCAAGTTCTTCAATGTCTATGGGTATGGGGAACGGCACAAGGGAGCGATGGCCAGCGTGATCCTCCATGCGTATGAACAGATTCGATCAACAGGGAAAGTGAAGCTCTTTCAAAGCCATCGCGAGGGAATTCCCCACGGCCATCAGAAACGGGACTTCGTCGCTGTGGAAGACGTGGTCGAGGTTCTCCAATTCGCCCGAACAGCCCCCCTTCGGCGCGGGATCTTCAACCTCGGCACCGGGCAGGCCCGAACCTTCCTGGACCTCGCCAAAGCGACGTTTACAGCGATGGGCGTCAAGGAATGCATTGAGTTCATCCCCACTCCCGCGAGCATCCGCGACAAGTACCAGTACTTCACCGAAGCCCGGATGCAACGATTGAGAGATGCAGGATACTCCGCTCCTTTCCTGACGCTTGAAGAAGGCGTCCACAACTATGTCCGATGGCTCAACAAGTCAGACCGAGATTGAGCTTGCTTCTCGGGCCGAACGGCCTATGGTTAGGCCCGATTAAGGGGGATAACCATGACAAAGGCAACTCATTGGTATTGGATTCTGGCAATGGCGCTTGTGGCGATTACCGGGAGCAGCAGGGCCTCCCATGCCCAGGAGCTCCAAGTTTATAGCCGATCAATCCCGGCTCACTGCACCTACGTTTACGCTGTCGAGACCGATTTCAAGATGCGCTGGGATGCGCCGGCCGCGGCCAGGCATGCACGTCAGGCTGTCCTGGAATACGCTCTGCTGAGCGCCTATCCGGAGGTCCCATCCTCGGGGCAGAAGCAAATGTCTTTTTCGAAAGGTCAGGATGGCTGGGAGACCGGCTTCACTGAGCTCACCATGAGTACGAATCCCAAGTTCCTGTCGCGTGAGCTCCTGGCCCAAATTCACGTCACCCTTCGGGACGGCTCCACGATGACGTTCCCTTCGGAGACTTCCCACTACTGGGTCGATTTCGGACGCCAGATGAACGAGCGATGCTACCCGCACGGGCGCCCCTTGACTCCATATTACCCTCGCGAAGTTCGAATCATCGAGTAAGATCAAAGGAGCCATGGGAATCGCAGGAAAAGAGGTCCTGATCATCGACGACGACGCCGACTCACGAAAGCTCCTTCGGAACGTCCTGGAGACCGCCGGGATGAGCGTGGAGGAGGCGGCCGACGTCGAGCAGGGGCTGAAATCAGCCGAAGCGCGGGTTCCTCACCTGATCCTGTGCGACCTGCGCATGCCCGGGCTCAGCGGCTTCGATTTTCTCGAAAAAAAACGTTGGATCACGTCTTTGGTCAAGACGCCAGTCCTCGTCATCAGCGCGGCGAACGACCGGGAGTCGGTTTACAAAGCGATGTCCTTGGGAGCCAGCGACTATCTGATCAAGCCTTTCACCACGGCACTTCTTCTTCAAAAAGCGGGAAAAGCGCTTCACGATCGCTCCTCTCTTTCGGTGAAGTTCGCCGAAGGAGAGGAGCCTGTAGCCCAAGCCACCGTATTTGCCGAAGTCATCCGCGTCAACGAAGCCGGATTTACCTTGGATATCCCCGCTCGAATCGCGCCCGATACCGAGCTTCAGATCGCCAGCGCTGTCCTCACGGAGCTGGGATTCGACAAGCATCCATTAAAAACCCGAGGCGTTCCAATCCCTGCGGGAGCTGTGGGCCGGTACATTCTTGAGCTGATCGCGCCGGGCATCAAAGAGGACACGGTCAAGCGGATCCGTGAGATCGTGCAGGCCTGGAAATGACGCTGAAAGATTTCTCCCATAATGCGCTGATCGTCGACGACGACCCCGATTGCAGGGCTTTGATTTCCGCAGCCCTCGCCGCTCTCAACATCAACGCGATCCTGACCCGAACCCCCGAAGAATTTCTTCAGACGGCGTCTCAGGTCAGAGCCCATCTCTGCCTGATCGATTTGAACCTAGGCACCTTGGATCAGGGTTTCGGCCTGATCGAGAAAATCCGCAAGCAACTGGGCCCCAAATTCCCCATATTCGTCATCTCGGCTCGATCGGATTCACAGTCCATCGCCCATGCCATGGAGCTTGGCGCCGACGACTACCTCGTCAAACCCATCGACAAGGAGCTTCTTGCGACCAAGCTTCTTCCCCATATCTCGTCTCCAGAAATCCTTTCGGCGACCCTGTCTCAACAACTCGTGCCGGAAAAGAAGCGGACCGCGGAGGTTTCATTCCAGCTACGCCTCTTAGGGATCGACGAATTCGGGATCACATTCATGGCTCCGCACCTGCTTTCGAAAGGCGCCGCGATCCAGCTTGCCAGCCCTCTCATTGGTGAGTTCAGCCTGAGAGGCAACGTCGTCCTGCTGAGAATCACGACCACCTGGGCGCTGCCTGACGGAAAAGGATACGGCGGATACGCGGAATTTGACATCAGCGATGATGGATTGATCAGTCGGGTTCGACGATGGCTGGCGAAGCGGATCCAAAGATGAGGGTGCTCCTGGCCGACGACGCGGCAGACAGCCGTTTGCTGATCGGGGCACTCCTGAAAAGCGAAAACATCACGCTCGATCTGGCCGAAAACGGATATGAAGCCACCGAAAAAGCCCAAAGCACGCGTTACGACGTGATCCTGATGGACCTGGAAATGCCCGTACTGAGCGGCTTCGACGCGATCAAGGCGATTCGAGTCCGTGAAAAAAAGATGGGTTCGAGTCCGGTCCCCATCATCGCCCTCTCAGCCCACTCGGAGCCGCAAGAGATCCAACGCGCCAAAGATGCGGGGTGCACCTCATATCTGTCGAAGCCCGTGCGAAAAGCGGCGCTGATCGATGCGCTCCGTTCGCTCACCCAAGTGCCTCACACCACCGCGTCCCAGACTCAATCACGGTTTCCGTCCCAATCCCCAAGCGCCGGGCGCGCCCCTGAGGGAGCGCAGAGCTCGGTCGACTCCCAGCTACGCGACCTGATTCCAGGTTACCTGGCCAATCGTGAAGTCGATCTGAACTCGCTCAGATCCCAACTGGCTCAAAAGGAGTTTGCGAGAATGGGACAGATCGGCCATCGAATGAAAGGAACCGGAGCCGGATACGGATTCCCGCAGATCAGCGCCCTCGGCGCCCGAATCGAGGAAAGCGCGGCTCTGGGTGATGAAAAGGGGCTGGAGCTCCTGATTCGCGAGCTCGAGGAGATCTTGAGCGAGATCAAAGGCGTCACGGGCTGATTCGGGGATGGCCGAAGATGGAAGACCCGAAGCCTGCAGATCAAGCAATAACGAGAAAGCCCTGGCCACCGGTCAGGGCTTTTAATCACTGAAATATCAATCAGTTCCATTAACGGGCCGATCTTTAATGATTTCTTCAGATCAGAAGGCCGAATGCCGAATAGAACGGTATGGGCCTACCCTACGTGCGCCTGCTGTTTGCGATCCTATTCCTATTCAGCATCTTGCCAGGATCGCAATCGATCGGAGCGACAGATCCCCAGTCGAGCTTAAAGCTATCCCGGTTCGTCACACTGAAATGGAAAAAACAGGCTAAAACCGAGGCGAACTTCTTGCCCGGGCAAGGAGGTTTTTTCTTCAAAGGTTCGCTTCACGATCAGCCATTCACGGCCTGGATCTCGCGATCAGTACCTCTGAGCCTCGCCGTCTCGAGCACAGTCAATAAGTTCTGGTCCAAGAACCTCAAGGAGGTCGAGAAAAGATCCCCCTCATCAAGCAACTCCGGATGCAAGAAACTCGGGTCGATCACCTTTGAATGCGAGCGATACGCCCGAGAAGACGGTGGCAAGCATGTTTTCGAGCGCCTGCTATGGCATTCGAACACGGACCTGGTCCTAATTCGGGTCACCTCCTCTCATTCTGATGAGCATCTGCGCTCGGCGGTGAATCTCTTCGCCTTCGAAATCAAACAAGGTAGCTAAAATGAAGGCGAAACCCAGCATCACAAAGATTTTCTCGCGTGAAAGACTAGCCGGGATCTCGACTCTGCTGATCCCTTTGTTGTCTTTGTCGGCCCAAATCCTGGCTCCGTCGCCCGCCTACGCAAACGACCCCTTTATTCGCATCCGAAACGCCTTTGGATCTTGTTCGACCGCAGGTCAGAGTTCCAATCTTGCGCAAGCCCAGGCGGATACGCTCGCGAACATCTATGATGAGATTCAGCAAGACTCGCGCTGCGCCTCTTTGGGTGGCACCTTGCAACAACTCAGGAGCGTTGACTTCGATCTTCTCCAGCAGACGGACTTGAGTCGACTTGACCACGACGCGCTCGCAGCGGTCATCATCGATCTTGAGAACGAGCTGCGCGTAGAGGAGAGCAAGGGCGCGCAAGCTGATGCCGTACTAGTCACCGCATTGAAATCCGAAATCATCACCCAGAAACTCAATCTTC
>CAYNDM010000241.1:0-5171 GCA_964395265.1 uncultured Bacteriovoracaceae bacterium | reverse complement strand
CCATGGAATTTAGAGTAAAATGAAGGCGCAAGCCGGGTAAATCTAAATAGCTCGACCTGGGGCTTGTGGCGAAGCTCGCTACTCCTCGTTTTCGCGCTCGCGGCGCAGGCGAGAAACGGGCGAATGCTCGTCGTCCTGAGCGCGGCTTTCAGCCGTCGCCTGACTGAGGGACTCGCGGATGTAGATCTTTCCTTCCTCCACGCCGGGCTGGTCGAAGGGGTTGACGCCCCAAAGGGTGCCGGTGAAGCCTGTGAGCACCGAGTAGAAGAAGTAGAGGGCCCCGAGATTGCGCTCGTCGAGCCGATCCAGGTGGAGGGTGAAATGGGGTCTGCCGCGTCGAGTTAAAACGAGGGAGGTCGCTCGATACTCAGTGGTCAGGAGCGAGTGGAGGGTGTGACCCTGCAAGATGGAAAACGCAGGGAGCCGGTTCGCCTCGAGGCCCGCCACGGTTTTCGGGATGGCGACTTCGTCGGAGACCTGGTCCACGGCGATGAAGGAGGTGATCTTATCGTCCGGACCGTCACGGAGAAGCTGCAGGATGCTGTGCTGATCGGTCGCTCCCACCGCCGCGAGAGGAGTGAAGCCCTTGCCGTCCTTGCCCAGGCTTTCTCCCCAGAGCTGGACGAACCAGGAGCCGATCTGACGGAGCATCGTCGAATACGGCATGCAGACGTGGATCGGGCGCTTTTGGAATTGGCGGATGAACTCGCCTGCCAACTGAAAGATCGGATTTTTCTCGATCGGGGCCTTCTCGTTGTAGTCGCGGACCTGCCGCGCTCCCTGGAGGAAGTCCTGGACCGACAATCCCGCGAGAGCCGCAGGGAAGAGTCCCACTGGAGAGAAAATGCTGAATCGCCCGCCAATGGATGGGTGGATGTGCAGCGTGCGGATCGCGTTCTGGGTCGCGAAGGCCTTGAGGTCCCCTTTCTTGGGGTCGGTGATCGCGACGACATGGCTCTGCCATCGCGCCTTGCCGAGCCAATCGAGAGCGATCAGGAACTGAGCGATAGTCTCGAAGGTGGTGCCTGATTTTGTCACGCAGCAAACCAGGGTGCTTCCGGGGTCGAGGCCGCGAACGGTGCTCTTCCATTCGACCGGATCCGGGTTTTCCATGAAGTGAAAGCGAAGCCTTTGGTTCGAGCGATCCTTCAATGCCGCAAGCAGGCTGATCGGTCCAAGCGCGCTTCCGCCGATTCCCAGAAAGAGGACGTCGCTGAAGATGCCCTGGCTGAGGAGCTCTTGCGCCAGCATCTGGGATTCCTCGGCCTGGGAGATGTCGTTGTTGACGGGGGCGCTGTAAAAGCCCACTTCGCCTTGCTCGAACCGGGCACGAAGCTGGCTCCAGGCTTCGGCGAACCCTTCGCGCGAGCCGGAAGGCTGGGTCGCGAGGTTTGACCAGTCGAGGGTGAGGGGCGAGCTTCCCAGTTTGGCGGCGGTGACGGACATGGATTCTCCTGCTTTCAGTTGGGCCGGACCAGCGACCGGCCGATGATCATTCTTTGGATCTGGTTGGTTCCTTCGACGATTTGGGTGACCTTCGCTTCGCGCATGTAGCGCTCCACGGGGAATTCCTGGGTATATCCGGATCCTCCCAGGATCTGCACGGCGTCGGTGGTCACTTTCATGGCCGTGTCGGTCGCGAAGAGCTTGGCCATTGCGGCTTCGGTGTTGAAGGGAAGGCGATTGTCCTTCAGCCAGGCGGCACGCTGCACGAGCAGGCGAGCCGCGTCGAGCTGGACCGCCATATCCGCCAGCATGAACGAGACTCCCTGAAACTCTCCGATGGGCTTGCCAAATTGCTCCCGTTGCTTGGCGTGGCTGACGGCGACTTCATGGGCGGCGCGCGCGATCCCGAGCGCCTGGGCGCCGATCGTGATTCGGCCATTGTCCAGCGCGGTCATGGCGATCTTGAAGCCGTCGCCTTCCTTGCCGATCAGGTTGGCGGCGGGCACGCGCAGGTTCTCGAACACCAGCTCCATCGTGTGGGACGCGTGCATGGCCATTTTCTTTTCGCGCTTTCCGCAGCGAAAGCCCTTCATTCCTTTTTCGACGATGAACGCGGAAATTCCCTTCGGGCCGGGGCCTCCCGTGCGTGCCATCAGGATCAGAACCTCAGCCACGTCGCCTTGAGTGATCCAAAGCTTGGTTCCGTTGATGACGTACTCGTCGCCTTCCTTGCGCGCGGTGGTGCGAAGGCTCGCGGCGTCGCTGCCGGACGAGGGCTCGGAGAGCCCGAACGCGCCGATGGCCTTGCCGGTGGCGAGCCTCGGAACGTACTTTTTCTTCTGGTCTTCGTTGCCGAAGACATTGATGACGATCAGAGGAAGTCCCGATACCGCGACGCTGACCGCATAGGCCGCGCTGACAGCGGCCAGTTCCTCGATCACGACGATGTATTCCTGGTACCCCAGTCCCGCGCCTCCGAGCTCCTCGGGAACGGGGATGCCGGTCAGGCCCAGTTCGCCGAGCTTGGCGATGCGCTCGGGCCGAAAGCGTTCGTCGCGCTCGTCCTCCTCGATCAGGGGAAGGAGCTCGTTCTGGGCGAATTTGCGCGTCAGCTGGCGCAGCTCTGCTTGAATTGCTGTCTCTTCGAAGTTCATGGTTTTGTACCGTCAGGCGTTTGCGACTTCATCGCCGAGCATGTGGCGAGCGATGATGAGCCGCAGGACTTCGTTGGTTCCCGCTCCGATTTCCATGAGCTTAGCATCTCTCATGTAACGCTCGACCGGAAATTCGCGGGTATAGCCGTAGCCTCCCAGGATCTGGATCGCGTCGAGCGCGACCTGAGTCGCCATCTGCGCGCTTTGGAGCTTGGCCTTGGCGGCCATCATCGAGGCATCTTTGCCTTGCATCAGGCCTGAATCCCACATCTTGGCCGCGTTGTAGGTGAGGCTTCGGCAGGCCTCGTACCAGGCGGCCGCCTCGGTCAGGCGCTCCTGAATCTGCTGGAACGCGCCGATCGGTTTGTTGAACTGTTTGCGTTCCTTCGCGTAGCACGTGGCGACCTCGATCGAAGCGCGCGCGCAGCCAAGGGAGATCCCGGCGATGGTGATGCGTTCGATGTCGAGGTTGCGCATCATCTGCTTGACGCTGGCTCCTTCGGATCCCACGCGATTGGCCACTGGCACCTTTGTTCCCTCGAAAACCAGCTCGCCGGTGGGGGAGGCCCTCATTCCCATTTTGGAAAACTTCTTTCCGGTGGAGAATCCGGGCATTCCGCGTTCGACGATAAAGGTCGAGATATCGCGTTTCGTCTCACCCGTCTTGGCGTAGCAGTAGAAGATATCCCCGACCGGGCCGTTCGTGATCCAGGTCTTGGTTCCGGTCAGAACATAGTGATCTCCCTGGAGTTTCGCTCGGGTCAGCATGCCGAGAGCGTCAGATCCGGCGCCGGGCTCGCTCATTCCCATGCCTCCGATCGCCTCTCCGCTGATCAGCTTCGGAAGGTACTTCTTTTTCTGCTCGGGGGACCCGTTATTGGAGATCTGGTTCACGCAAAGGATCGTGTGAGCCAGGTACGAAAGAGTCGTTGATGCGTCGACCGCGCCCATTTCCTCCATGGCGATCGTTGCGGCGACAGCTCCCATCCCCGCTCCGCCATCGGCCTCGGGGACGGTGATTCCCAGCAGGCCAAGCTCGCCCATTTTCGGGAAAGCTTCGCGGTTGAACCCTTCTTCGTGATCCAGCTGTTCGATTTTCGGAGCGAGTTCCGTTTGAGCAAACTGACGCACCGTGCCTTGAAGCATTTTTTCTTCGTCAGAAAAAAACCACATAAAGGTGACTCCTTTGCTTGACCATGTCATACTTCATACCATGGTGAGGGGCGAGTTAAATCCACATCCAATACAGCTTCTGGTCAACTACTGGGAGATTCAACCTTCCATGATGGGAGCGAGACTCGACGAATTGCTTCGCAACGGAGTCACGAATTTGACATCGTTCGTTCCGTGGCAAGCGGTTGAATCGGATATTTCACACACCTTGACTCGCTTCCTTCAGGCGTTGGCCGAACGAAAAATGACGGTCTCGCTCATTCTCACTCCGGAGGTCGGAGTTCACTACTTGAACTCGGGGCTTCCCAAAGATCTTTTCTCGAAAGCGGAGAACACCGCGAAGAACGTTCAGAGCCAGCCCGTGGTGATCGGGCTCCCTCCCAATGCGTTTGCTCTCCCTTCGCTCATGGCGCCTGAGTACACCAAGCGCTACCACAATTTTCTCTCGCGAATGGATAACCTGCTCGCGGATCTCTGCCGTTCGCATCCGCAGCTTGTCGATGCCATCACGATCACGATGAGCGGAAGCTTCTGGAAGTACTATCGCTCCTCCGCTTCGGCGTCGTTGCAAACTTTCGGCGGCCTCTCCGGAGATTTTTCGGGAAGCTCGAGCGTGGCCTACCGCCAGCGCCTGGAGCAGCACTTCTCGCAGCAGGAGTTCGCCGATCCCGATCTCTCGGCGTCGAATCGCTGGAAGACACGGGCGTTGGAGCCGGTGAACCGCAGGTGGTTCTTTCAGCAATGCGAGGACGTGTTCAGGGCGCGTTCCCTGCGCTTCGTCCGTCGCAAAGCGCTCGCGCTCAAAGCGCAGCAGATCGAGCTTTTCACGCCGGAAGCGGATCCCGCTTTCGCTTATTCGAATCTCCTGCAGCTGATCTCCGGAGGCCATGCCGATTTCGCCAAACTCTCGGTGCTGCTCGAGGACTGCGCCTCGCGCGCGTCGGCGGCGGGCGACGGAGCGGCCGCGCCTTTCGTGCACTGGACCGCGCTCGGGGGCTTCCAGACGCTTTCGGATTCGGAGAAGCAGTTTCTGATTCTCAAAGGATTGCTCCTGCTGGGTGGGCGCGGTGGCGGCCTCATGATCGACGAGAGCGAGTGGTTCGCTCTCTCCTCTGCGTTCCGGGCTCGCGCGGAGTCTTTGGCCCGGCTGCTTTCTCAGGGAGAGCTCCGGTTGAAGAATCGCGCGCTCTACCTGGGCGCGCATTTGTGGTCGTCGGCGGGGCCGCTCTGGACGGAGCTTCGCTCCAAGCTCAGCGTGAGCTGACGATTGATCGCTTCGCTGGATCTCGCGCTCAAGGACGGCGACGCGAATCTGCTGATCGTCGATCCGCAAGTGCTCATGACGCGAGAAGTGGTGTCGAAGCTGATCTCGTGGGCGAGGTCGGGGCGGGTGGTGGT
>CAYNDM010000240.1:0-5194 GCA_964395265.1 uncultured Bacteriovoracaceae bacterium | reverse complement strand
ATCGTTAAGGATCTGAGCAAACCGTCCTCTCCCCTAGAGGTCTTCGATGCGCTGCGTGCGACCTCCACCCGCGTGGATGTGCTGGTCAATAACGCCGGCTTCGGGGTCTACGGGCCTTTCAGCGAAACACCGTTGGATTCCGAACTGGAGATGATCCAATTGAACGTGACGACGCTCACGCATCTGACGAAGCTTTTCCTATCCGAAATGCTCAAGAACGGAGAAGGAAAAGTCCTCAACGTCGCTTCAACCGCTGGATTCCAGCCGGGACCACTGATGGCAGTCTACTACGCCACCAAGGCCTACGTGCTCTCGTTTTCCGAGGCCATCGCAAACGAGTTAAAGGGCACGGGCGTCACCGTTTCCGTGCTTTGCCCCGGCCCGACCGAGACCGGTTTTCAGAAGAAGGCCGGAACAGAGAATCTCAAAGCATTCAAGCTGGCCAAAGACACCGACACTGAAGGCGTGGCGCGCGCGGGATACGAAGGATTAATGAGAGGCAAGCGCGTGATCATTCCAGGCCTATTGAATAAATCATTGGCCCAGTCCGTCCGATTTTTCCCGAGGGGATGGGTCACGCAAGTGGTTCGACAACTTCAGGAGGGAAGAGGCTCTCATTCTTCCCCCAGCTAAGAGTCACTCGGAATTCATGTAGTATCTATGCAGTACTTAACCAACGTCCACGCGGAGGGACAAGAAAGATGAAGAAAGCACCTAAAGTAGCCATTTTACTCGCGGCGGGCGCCGTCCTGCTCGCTGCGCAGACGGGGATCACCCGTCGGATCAGCGCTCCCGCGAGTCATCCGGTGATCATCACGCTGCAGCTCACGGACTACGCGCAAGAGATGCAGAAACTTCGCGCGCAGGACCTGGATATCGCCGGGATCAATTTTCCGGACAAGCAGGTGGATCTGGTGGTGGACTCCGAGGACATCAGCTGGCTGCGGGACCAAGGCTTCAAAGTTCTGATGCGCCCATACACCGAGTTGTACGCCGACCCATACACCAAGTTGTACGCCGAGGTGATGGCTCCGGATCAAAACTATAAGAACCCCCAGGAGATCGAAACCATCCTGAAAAGCTACGCCCAGGCTCATCCCGAGCGTGCCAAGGTCTTCAGCATCGGCAAGTCCCTCGAAGGCCGCGACATCTTCGCGATCAAGATCTCGTATAACGTGGAGACCCGGGAACGCGAGGAGCCAACCATTTTCTTCAATAGCATGCACCACGCTCGTGAGGTGATGACCCCCGAGGTGGCGATCGACATCATCGATCAGCTTCTGACCGGGTATGGGCAGGACGCGCGCATCACCCACTGGGTGGACTCGAACGAGATCTATGTCATTCCCATGTTGAACGTCGACGGCAACAACAAGGTTTGGACCGGAAACTCGATGTGGAGGAAGAACACCCGCGACGGGCACGGTGTCGATATCAATCGCAACTATCCGTACCGCTGGGGTCAGTGCAACGGCTCCAGTCCCTACACCTGGGCTCAGGACTATCGCGGGCCTTCTGCCGCCAGCGAACCCGAGACGCAGGCTTTGATGAATTTCGTGGCCGATATCCGACCCGTCTTCAGCATCTCCTATCACTCCTACAGCGAGTTGGTGCTCTATCCGTTCAGCCGCGACGGCGAATTCACGCCGAACCATGAGGTGGTCGATCAGATCGGCAAGGAGATGGCTTCTCTCCTCCCAAGCGACGCAGGCCGTGGCCGTACCTACACTCCTGGCACGCCGTGGGAAATCCTCTATGCTGTCGACGGTGGAGACATCGATTGGATGTTCAACGAACATCAGGTCATCCCTTACGTCATCGAACTCAACAGCTCACGCCAGGGATTCCAGCCCAGCTACGCTCAGTGGAGGGATCGCACGGTCGTCCAGCAAAGGGCCGCATGGCAAATGCTTCTGGACAGGCTTGAGGGGCCCTCGGTCCGCGGCTTTGTCCAGAACTCCAGAGGTGAGCCTCTGCGTAACGGGGCGCTCCGTATCGCGCGACTTGGATCCTCTGCCAAGCCATTCAACCAAAACTATCGGATCAATCCGGACGGAAGCTATCACATCGTGCTCAACCCGGGCGTGTATCAGCTCACCTTCATGGCGAATGGCTTTGAAAGCCAGGTCCATGAAGTACGAGTCGAAGACTCTCGCGTCCCGCTCGATATTCAGTTGAGTACGGCTCGTTGATTCGCGGGAGAAACACATCATGCGCCGGATCCGTCATGCGGCCGTTTCAATTGGAGCAAGCTTTTCAATTTTCCTCGGCCTGTCACAGGTCGAACCCGTCCAAGCCGCATGGCGGGTTTCCGGGATCGCAAACGACAGGGACATCTCCATTCTTTCGGTGACACAAGTGCCCGATCCCTGGACCCAGGAGTTCAGGGATCGGGGACAGACCCAACTCAGGAACATTCCTCTTTATCTCTCAGAGGACGATGGACCTTCACGCGAGTTTTACGTGGAGACCCTGCTTTCGGATCAGGAGCTCGCGCGGGCGGGAATCGACCCCTTCGTTCAAAGCTCCACGCATTTCCAAGCATGGCCAGGCTCCGAGGTGCGAACGCTGATCGAGCAAGGCCCGGTCGCGAATCGCATCGATCTCACCATCGTCGGCGATGGCTACACCCTGGATGAGAAAGACCGGTTTTTCGAGGATGCCGAGCGACTCACCCGCGATCTGTTCGGGCAAAGCACGTTTTTCAGCTATCTTCCCCTCTTCAACGTCCATGCGGTTTTCGTTCCGTCGCGCGAATCGGGGATCTCCGATCTCGTGTCGAAAGACACCGCACTCAAACTCACCCGGGAGCCCAAAGGATCCAAGCGGGCTATCATGGTCGGCAGGGTCGACCAAGCGGAGCGCGCCATCGCTCTCGCTCCGGGATCCGATTTCCCGATCCTGGTCGCCAACGACGATTTCTACGGAGGGCTCGGCGGGCGTTACGCCATCACGACTCGTTCTCCTCAAACAGGGAGCATGGTGCTACGGCATGAGCTCGGCCATAACTTCGGCGAAGTGGGAGAAGAGTACGACGGCGGAATGGCTTATTGGGGAGCGAATCACTCGCGTGGCCGCAACCTTCCCTGGAAACACTGGCTCACTGAAACCGACCCGCATGGCGCTCCCAGGATATTCGAAACTCAAGCGCTGACAGGCGACTACGTTTGGAAGAACCTGGCCTCCGGCCCCTACCGTGCCAGCTTTGTTTTTCCCTCTCCGACCACCTCAGGCCCGTTCACGATTTCCTCGCTGATCAGCACGGTGGGCTGGAGCACTCCCGAAGACGTGCATGTGTTTCTCGACGGTCAACGAGTGGGCATCCAAGGCGTCTATACGAACGATCGGAGCTTCTTCTCTCTCGCGCTCAATCAGACGCTGGCTCCTGGCCCCCACCGACTGGAGATCCGCGAGAACATCCTCGATGGGGATAACGTGCTAGCCTTCGCTCGCCTCTATGCTCATCCTGCAGGATACGAATTCAAGCCCGATCTCATCGGAGGATTCGCCACCTTCAATCAGCATGGAACGCATGTTGGCTACCGCCCCACCCATGAATCCTGCCTGATGCGCGAGATGAGGCTGGAGAACTTTTGCAGCGTCGACCTCGAAAATATGTGGCATCGGTTCCTGGGCCGGGTCAGCCTCATCGACGAACTCGCATTGAACTCGAACTCGGCGAGCGTGGAGCTGAAGACACCATCACTCGCGGGACTGGACATCCGCTGGTTCACAGTGAATCGCGAAGGAACGGAGGCGGAACTGACGGATCATGCAGGCAAGACGGTCATACCGATGCCTCAAGAAGCACGCTCCGTCACCGTTCGAGTCCGTTTCAGGACCCCCGAAGTCCGCCGCTACGACTCTAAGTTCGAAGCCGAAAGATCGATCGCCTTGCCGTAGTCGTGCCTACGCGCGAGCAATCCTAAGTGGATCGCTCGCGCGCATGGCACCAGCATGATATCCGATGAGAGGCCTCGGATCAAAAGCCCGCAGGCCACCTCAACACAACAAGACCCAATCCTAGCGGGTCCTCACGAGGCGGAAGCCAACACCGTAGTTGCGGCCAGCAGCGGGACCAACTGGATCGATGTGCGTTCCTCCACCGTAGTTCTCGTCGTACCAATCCTGGACCCATTCCCAGACGTTTCCATGCATATCATAGAGACCGTAAGCGTTGGGCTTGAGCCTTCCTACGGCTTGCGTCTGGCCACCTGGATTGTCCTTGTAGTTGCCATATCGGAAAAGCTGACTAGGGTCGTCTCCAAATGAGTAGGCGGTCTCCGTTCCGGCTCTGGCCGCGTATTCCCATTCAGCTTCAGTCGGGAGCCGATAGACGAAACCGTCGCGGCGGTCGGAATTCAACTTCGAGAGGAAGACCTGCACATCATCCCAACTGACTCGCTCGACCGGGTGATTGGGACACATCGGCACGCCTCTCACCTCTTTATACGTCCTGGGACAGTTCTCGTAATATCGGAAAAGCGAGGGGTTGCTCCCCATCACCTCCATCCACTGGGCTTGAGTTACTTCCGTGTTCTGGATCTCAAACCCACGGGTGAGCTCAACCGCGTGTAGAGGTTCGTCTGGATCACGGCCTGGTTCCCGCCGTGGGCTACCCATGCGAAAGGTGCCAGGACGAATTGGGACGAATTTTATTTCGACCGCACCGATCCCGCCTTCACCCACATCCTCAAGCGCCTTATTGAGCTCCTCGGTCGGAAGCGTCGAGAAAATCAAGCCCACCATCCTCCGAGCATTTACCGAGTTTTCGTCTCCCGCTACGTCTCGACGAAAAGCATAGATCGCCTCGTGCATCACGAGAGCTGCCTTGGCGGTCTTCGAAAGCGTATTGAAAATCTCGCTTTGAAGTAGGATTAAACCATCGTTTTTGTAGTTCACGACTTGCTCGTACTTGATCCTCCCTCCCACGCAGCGCTTGGGTGAAGGTGCAAGCCGATAAAGCGAGTCATCGATGATCTGAAGGACGTCTTCCGTATAGGTAATCGCGGGAGGATTGGGCTCAAGATAGGCGACTCTTTCGATATACGGGATCAGGTCTTCATAGAGATCCCGATTCGCTCTGAAAACTCGAAGCTGCACTTGGTCCACGATGTCCCTGACTTGCCCGGAGTATTGAGCCAGAGTCAGGCCAAACTCGTTCTCGGCCTCGAAAAGATCCACAAGCTTGCTC
>CAYNDM010000239.1:1768-5205 GCA_964395265.1 uncultured Bacteriovoracaceae bacterium | reverse complement strand
CGAGGAGATCAGCCGATGGCGCGAGGCTCAGATGAAAGAGCGAACGGCCCGGAAGCGGCCGGACCTCCGGCAGGCTCGTCCTTCGAAAGCCGATCCTTCGACGAAATGAGACCCCGTTGGCTTTTCTTTAGGCTGGCGTCCATTCGCGCTTAGTGTTATCCGTCTTTGGCTGTGTCTGCGCCTGTTTACGTGGTTTTGCTCCACTATCCGATTAGCAATCGCCGGGGCGAAACCGTGACGACGGCCGTGACGAACATGGACATCCATGATATTTCGCGCACGGCTAGGACCTATGGGGCCAAAGGATATTTTATCGTGACCCCAATTGAGGAGCAGCACGAACTGGTGGGACGGATTCTCGCTCATTGGAGCACGGATCGATCCCGTCAGTACCACCCCGATCGGGTGGAGGCGGTGAGCCTGGTTCGACTGGTTCGGGATTTCGAGCAAGTCAAAGCGGCGATCCGGAGTGAATGCGGGGAAGACCCTGAAGTGGTCTTGACCGATGCACGGCCTCTGCCCAACTCGATCACTTATGCCGAATATCGGCGGGAGCTCGAGTCAACGGAGCGAACGCGCCCTGTGGCGGTCGTCTTCGGGACCGGTTGGGGAGTCGCAGAAGCCGTCTATCCCGCGGTGGATCGGATCCTGGGTCCGATCTACGGGCCTGAAGGTCGAGAGGGCTACAATCACCTCTCCGTCCGATCAGCGGTCGCGATCATCCTGGATCGTCTTTTCGGAAAATAACCGGTTCTCGAAGGTTCGCGTCGAGAGCAGCGCGAGACCAGGCTTTCAGATTTTCGGCCGTTTTTCGGTCGTTCAAAGAGAGTAGGCAAGTATGGCAAAGAAGACAATCAAACCAAAAACCAATTCCAAAGGCGCTCAGGTTCGTCTGAAGGGGCTCCTGGACAGAGTGGCTCAGGTCGAAGCTCCGACCCTCCGCAAGGACCTGCCCGAGTTCAAAGCGGGCGATACCGTGAAGGTTCACGTTCGCATCAAGGAAGGCGAGAAAGAGCGCATTCAGGTTTTTGAAGGGGTCGTCATCGCCCGGTCCAATACCGCTGGAAGCAAGTCCTTCACCGTGCGCAAGATTTCCCACGGCGTTGGCGTCGAGCGTATCTTTCTCGAGACTTCTCCGAAGATCGCCAAATTGGAGCTCGTGCAGTCTGGTAAAGTCCGCCGGGCGAAGCTCTATTACCTGCGTGCGCTTGAAGGCAAGAAGGCCCGTATCGAGCGTGAGGTCGAGACCCACGCGGCTGCTGCGGCTTCCGCTGCGGCAAAAGAAAGCAAGTAACCCTTCTTTTTATCAGGACGCGGTCGCTTGAAAAAAAAGCATCCCGTGCCTGATCTTCAATGGGAACTGAAGGTCGGGCATCCTCGAATCCTAGTCGCTGGAGTTGACGAAGTAGGGCGAGGGTGCCTGGCCGGTCCCGTCGTGGCGGCTGCCGTCATCCCTCCTTCCGAACTTCGCGACGAGGATCGCGACTGGTTGGATCAGGTTTCGGATAGCAAGCTCTTGAATGCAAAAACGCGTGAGTCGCTGGCGCCGAGAATCCGATGCTGGGCACGTGCCTGCGCCGTGGGTGTCGCCTCGGTCGAAGAGATCGACCGGATCAATATCCTGCAAGCTAGCCATCTCGCCATGTCGCGAGCGCTGAGAGCGTTGGCGGCGAGACCTGATCATGTGCTTTTTGACGGCAAGTTCGTCCCCAAAGGCCTGCCGTGGGGCATGACCCCAATCATCAAGGGCGATCAGAAGTCCCTGAGCATCGCCTGTGCTTCGATCCTTGCCAAAGTCTGGCGCGATCAGCTGATGGTCGATCTGGATTCGGAGTATCCGGGCTACGGCTTAGCCGGCCACAAAGGCTACGGAACTCCTGCCCATCTCGATGCCATCGATCGTTTGGGCGCGTCGCGCCAGGCGCCCCAGCCGCGGCAGCCCGTGCTGATCGGTGAAGGCGACCCAGCGCTCAAAGAGGAGCAGCTCTAGGCCACTTGGCTCGGGCGATCGCGTTGGTCGCTTCCTTCAAGCTTCACAAGCTTGTTGTAAATACCCAAGAGCAGGAAGGTGGGGGCCCAGAGCCCGACGAAGTTGCCGAAGTTCGGTCGCCTTGCGACGAGACTCAGGCCAGCGGACAGGACCATGCTCCCGATGGCTAGGTTCAAGAAAGTCACTGAAGGAATCTTCGCGGTCTGGCTCTCGATTCGTTTGGTCAGGTCCCCTTCGTGGGCTTCATACTTCTCTAATTTGTTTTCGACCTTGTGGACTACGTTGCTCGCTACGTCTGCCATCATCATCTCCTTTTCGTGGTGGATATGAGCCATCCAGACGCAAGACATGTGCCCGGGGCCCTGCCTGGGCGGCATGGGAGCTGCTGTGAGCGGCCCATGGAGTCGAGCAAAGTCCCCGCGAAAAGAAGAGCGTTTGGCGCGCGGATCGAGCGGCTGGCAGAGCGTTGGTTGCTCGAGTCGTCGGGCGCGGATTTTCGGCTCCTGGCGCGAAACTATTTTGCCCGAGGAGGCGAGTTGGACCTCGTCTGTGAAGAGCGCTTTCCGAGTGGGCGCGTGGAGCTGGTTTTCATCGAGGTCCGTGCCCGGCCATCCAGGAGGGACTGGCATGGCGCACTGGAGAGCGTGAGCCTCGTGAAACGGCGGCGGACGGAGAAGGCTGCCCGAAGGTACTTGATGCATTACCGGGGTCGGGCCACCTCCATCCGATTCGATGTGATCGGATGGGAAGGACGAGGCTTTTTCCATTGTCGAGATGCATGGCGTCCAGGGGGTTGATCACTGTCTTGACCGATTCGATCCGGACTGCGAGATTAGTGAGATCCGAATGTTCAAGCGAACGACCTTCCTCAGAGTTCTTGCCGTAGTTCTTCTCGGGGTTGCGGGGGCAACACCTTCGGCGCATGCCATGAGTCGGGATGTTCGCGCGGTCTTGGTAGCCGGAGCCTATGGCCTGGCGGGAGGGACCGCGCTGGGCCTGGTGAGCTTCCCGGCGACTCAGAGCCCGCGCTCGATCTTTATTGGGACGTCGGTGGGACTCTATTTGGGCCTTGCGGCCGGGATCGTGTACGTGCTGCAGCGGCAGGAGACTCCAGGAGCCGTTGCGGAGCTGGACTTTCAACGAGGTCAGAAACAGCTGCGGCGCCCGATGGACTTCCATGAGGCGCCGCTGACAGAGATCTCTTTTTCGGTCTACCGCTTCTGATCAGTTGTCGAAGCTCTTTCTTGCCTTGTCTTCGCTTTCGTAAAACTCGAAGATATCCGTTTCGTCGTAGGCTTTCATGATCCTGCGAAACTCGCTTTTGACGTTGCAATAGCGGGGCTTCATGGGGGCTCGCGAGTTGAAATCCTTGAGCGTCTGGACGAACGAGGAGATCCCGCTCGACCCCACGAACATCCTCTTCCTCTGTGGCGGGGCCTTCGGGGGC
>CAYNDM010000239.1:0-1758 GCA_964395265.1 uncultured Bacteriovoracaceae bacterium | reverse complement strand
GTTCTCAAGGTTGAAAATGATCTTCTTCGGCACGGAATCCGTCTTCGTGTTGTTGATCAGGCGGTCCAGGTTCTGACGGAACGGCTCCTCGGCCTCGAAGTCCAAACGCCCGTCCATCGAAACAACCACCGTATCCCCGATTTTGCTCATTCTCGTTCTCATTGAAGCCATCCCTCCTGTACATTGGCCAATGCCCCATCTATTATCCAATCCGCTATGGTTGATACCAAGAGGCAAGATTTGCCGGCTGGAGCTGCGCTCTGGGTTGTGGCCACTCCCATCGGAAACCTTTCGGATTTGAGTCCGAGGGGGCGCGAGGCATTGGCTGGCGTCTCCAAGATCCTTTGCGAGGACACTCGCAGGACATCCCAGTTGATGAGCGCACTCGGGCTGCAGCGGCGGCTGGAGCGCTTTGATGCCCATACCTCCGATCGCGAGCTTGAAAGTTGGATCGAGCGGCTCCTCCAGGGGGAGGCGCTGGCCATCGTGACGGATGCCGGAACCCCGGCAATCAGCGATCCGGGAGCGCGGCTGGTGCGCGAGGCGCATGAGCGGGGGATCCGGGTTCTGCCGGTACCAGGCCCCTCCGCGCCAGTGACATTGCTTTCGGCGTCGGGCTTCCACGAGACCGCATTCTGTTTTCGCGGGTTCTTTCCTCGGAAGAAAGGGGATCGCCTCGAGGAGCTGCGCCAAGCGTCCGCTTCCTCGATGGCTCGCGTTTTCGTCTGGTTCGAGAGCCCGAATCGCATCATCGAGGCCCTCGAGGCGGTCGCGGAAGTTGAGCCGAACTCACGGCTTTGCGTGGGTAAGGAGCTTACCAAGCTCCACGAGCGCGTCTTCAGCGGCCAGGCGGGCGATGTCCTCGACCAGGTCCGGGCCGAAATCGAGAAAGAAGGGGCCTTGGGAGAGTGGTGCTTCGCGGTCGAGCTCAAGCCGCAAGTCGAAGAGAAACTTGGAGATTGGGAGCTAGCTTTGCAATGCCTTGTTGATTGCCGAGTCGGAGCCTCCGAGGCCGCGAAGCGAGTGAGCCAACGCTTTGGCGTCGCGAAAAATCAAGCTTACGAACGCGCGTTGATGCTTTCGGGAAAAAAATAGCAGGGGGGGTTGACCCATTTTGGAACCTCCGTACACTCAATAGTGTGGTTGTGGAATGAATCCATGGAAGGATTCGGGGAGAACAAGATATATTGCTCTCGCGGGCCTCAGTGACGTCAGGATGATATTCACTGAGGCATTTTTGTTTTAGCTCGGACAGGATGTTCGGAGCGACGGCCACTTCGGAATGAAATCGGTGAAAAGCGCTAGGACGGCGAAACCCAAGGTGTCGACTCGCAACTCGCAGCTCGCGAGCACGCTCGGAAAAGTCCGAGAGCTCGAGAGCGAGATCGCGAAAATTCTCAGGGTCACCGAAGAGAAAGTCAGGCAGTTGGAGCTCCTCACCAACTTCTCGAGCCTGCTCAATTCCACTCTTGATCCTTCGATCGTCCGCGAAAAAGCCCTTGAGGCGACGTGCTCGCTGCTGAGTTGCGAAACAGCTTCGCTTTTGCTCGTGGATTCCAAGACTGGCGAGCTCTACTGGGAAACGGCTCTCGGCGAGACCGGGCAGGAGCTCAAACGCACGTTTCGCCTGCCGATCAACGATCGCTCGATCGCAGGCTACGTCGCGATGTCAGGCGAGTCCGTGGTCATCAACGACGTGGAGCGCGATCCCCGGCACTTCAAGAAGGCGACTGAGAAAAGCGCTTTTAAGGTCAGGAC
>CAYNDM010000238.1:0-5220 GCA_964395265.1 uncultured Bacteriovoracaceae bacterium | reverse complement strand
GACCTGTTTGAGTCGGGGGACTTTCCAAGATCATGTCGTCCACGGCCCCCAGAAGCAGCGCGTCCTGAGCACCCAGCGGCTCCAAGGCTCCCGCGTCCAGTTGAATTCCCAAGACTGGAGGACGGATCCCCACCGCGAAGACGCTTCGCCGCTGATCGGAAGTCTCGCGAACCTCGTATTTGAAGTACCCCCTGAAAACTCCTGGCTCTTCAAGCCGATGACCGGCGGGCGCTTCCTTCAGCTCTCTCAGGTGCTTGATCGCCTGAAGCCTCAGGTATTCGGCTCTCGGTTGAGGCAGGGGAAAGTTCGCGCTCAAGCTGTACTTCTCATCGAGCGAGACTGAATCCACGATCTTGCCGTCGACCTCGGATACGGCCGTCAGGAGGAGCCTGTCAGCCGATGCTTTGGTAACGCGGATATCATAGACATCCGCGAGACTAGCCGGGACCTGAAAACCCACGCGATTGAGAAACTGCGTGAAGTGGCCGTAAATTGACCGGTAATAATGCTGGTACGAAACCAGGCGATCGAGCGCTTCGAGAAGCTCACGCCTTCGCGCCTCCAATGAAACTTGGGATGGATCCGACTCCTTGGAATCTTCGTCCCCGATCGGTCCGGCCTCTTCTCCTGCGAGCCCGGGGACGCTGGCCAGGGACTGAGATTGACGAAGCGACTGAGACCACCAGCTGAGCGAAGCCAGAAAGGCAAAGAACAAAACTAGAAATGAATAGTGGCGCCTCATCTTCTAATGCGGTGGATAATGCAAAATGGACACCTTAATAGTTAAGAAAACAAAACTTTATTCGCCCATCATTTTAAGATCTTCAATCGGCTTGAGTGAAAAATTTCGATGAAAGTCTGCTTAAGCATTCGACACTGTCGAGGCACTCAACACTTCGAATGCGCTCGATCCCGGGAGTCCACGCTTCGAGCCTTCTGAGCTGCGCTCGTCGGAGAGAAGGCAACCGGTTTCGGGTACACCCACGCGCCCTCCGGCGCCGGAGGTTCCAAAAAAATCACACTACGCACCTTGTCAAACCTAGGTTTGATCGCTATGAACGCAATGCGGTTACCCCAACTCAGGGGTTCTGCTCTGAAGCTGAAGGGGGTTTTTCATGGCGATCCAGCCAGTCCAAGGCCGTTTCTACTCTGTTTTCTGCATGATGGCTCGGGTCACCGGAGTTCTGCTCGTAGTTCCCACGATTGCAGCTGCAAACGGCAGTCACCCGTTTTTCAACAAGATCTTCAGCCAAAGCGACGATTCCTTCATTCGCCTTCGATCCGCTTACGACGCGATTACGGGAGCCAATGCGATTCGCGACCTCAGGCAAGATCCGAAACGAACTTTGGTCCTCACGCAGCGCCTGGCCGACGAGTCGCTTGAGACGACGAAGGTCCAGGATTGCTTTGAGGATATGGAGGTCGTAGGCTCGATGGCATTCCATCACCGCGACCGCCAGGGCGCTTTCATCACGGATTATCTGGCCCGGTTCGATCTCGACGTACGCCCAAGATTGGGGGCGGCGGAGGCGATCGCATTGGCCAAAGACCTCGAAGGGGACAAAGTCCTCGACCAATTGCCTTTACTGAAGATCTTCCCCTCGGATGACAATACCTCGGCCAAGCTCGTGTACTGGGTCACGCTTCTGGGCAGGAGCTCCGACGAAGCAGGCGCGGACGTCATCATCGACGCTCATAGTGGAGCGCTGATCGCCCGCACCTCTCATCGGATCAGCCTGGCGCCGCCCCAAGCGGCGATCGAAATCTATGCCGCGAACCAAACCTGCCAGTCCGTAGACGAGGCGGATGGAAGCCCGAAGACTCTCAATATCGCAAGATGCGAGCGCAAGACGGCGGCCAGTTCGCAGCTCGCTCAGAACGCGGACAATTCAGCCAGGCGCGCCTACTTCAACTCGATGAAGACTTTCGATTACTTCATGAGCCGCTTCGGCAGGAACAGCTATGACGACGCGGGTGCGAAGCTGGTCAACATCGTCCATGTCGGGAGGAATTTCTCGAACGCATTCTGGGACCCGTATAACAAGTTCATGGGTTATGGCGACGGAGACGGCGTGGTGTTTGGGGACTTCACGCAAAGCTTGGACGTCGCCGGGCACGAGATGACTCATGCCATCACCGCTTCTACCGCTGGCCTGCTTTACTTCGGTGAATACGGGGCGCTCAACGAGTCTTACTCGGATTTCTTCGGCAAGATGATCGCCGACGACGGTCATTGGGCCATCGGCAAAGAGCTGTTCATCAACTCTGAGAGGTCAGACGGGCTCCGGGATCTGGCGAACCCTGACCGCCTGAGGACGGGCCCTCGCGGGGCCTGGCGCCCGTACCCTAAACACATAAGCGAGATTTTCCAGACGAACAACCCCTGCATTCCTGAAAACGACTTCTGCTTCGTCCACATCAATTCGACGATCATGGGACATGCCGCGTACCAGACCGTGGAGAGGGTCGGGAAGGAAAAGGCCGAGAAGATCTACTACCGGGCGCTCACGCAGCTGATCGGACCAAGAACGAACTTCAGGACAGCGAAGAACGCGACCCTGCTGGCCTGCACGCAGCTCTATGATGAGGAAACCTGCGCACAGGTCAGAGAAGCTTTTGCCCAGGTCGGATTATAATCGACTCAGGTGGCGTGAGGCTGAGAGGGATCGAAGCGTTTGACGATCTCGACAATCTTCTGCTCCATATCCTCATCGGTCTCGTAAACCTCGTCGATATGCGACGAGCGCATGAAGTAGGAGCTGATCGTCTGAGCTACGTGAATCAGAGGTTTTTGGAAGTAGAACCCGTTGAGCTCATCGTCGCCGAATGAGGCTTTGACGATCGCCTTGGCGGCCCGATACTGATCGCTTTCGGCGAGCCCCGTGCTCTGAAGCGCTTCCGCTTTGGCCCCGATCTTCGCCAGGGTTTTCTCGCGAACGTCCTCTTCAGTGAAAATGTAAGGACCGACCAGCCCGAAGAGCTCGTCCTGGATGATCTGCCTGAGCCTGGGCGGAAACGCGATCGACTTCTGGTTCTCAAGTCTCGTGATGATGCTTTTGCAAAGGGTGCGCACGGTCTCTTTTTCGGTAGCCATCCTCGTCCTCCGGGTCGTCTCTCAGAGACGTTAGCTCAATTCGGGTTGCGGCTCAGCTTCTTTTTCAGTTTTCGGCTAAAAATATCGATGACTTCGTTCGTCTCTTGAAGCCGGAAGACCCAAGCCAACAATACGACCACGACCACCCCCTCGACCACCAAACCTCCCAGCTTCAGCGAACGGGAAAGAATGACAGGCAACGATTCGAGCGGAAATGACCGCTCCAGCGCCTGCCAGGAGGCATAACAGACCCCTCCCATGGCAAGAGCGATCACAAGATTCCAGAAGAGGCTCGAAAGCAGGGACTTCCCAGCCATGCCTCCTTGAAAGCGCCCCAGGATCCCCTGGACTCCTCGGTAGAGAAAGAGCGCATTGAAGACCGCCGCGATCGAGGTCCCCAAAGCGAGGCCCCGGTAACTGAGCGGCCCGACGAGAAGAAGATTGAGGATAATGGTCAGGACTACCGAAAGCACGCTTGAGATGACGGGGAGCCGGGTGTTTCCCAAAGCGTAGCAGGCAGGCACGAGGACTTTCACGGCCGAGTACGCCACGAGCCCGACTGAGTAATAAGCCAGTGCTGCGGCCGTTGCCGAAGTGTCCTCCGGGGAGAAACGGCCATACTCGAAAAGGAGCTGGATGATCGGATACCCCAGAAACGCCAACCCTGCCGAAGCCGGGAGATTGATCGCGAAAACATGCTTCAAGCTACGCGTCAGTGTCTGCCCCACCCCGGCCGCATCCTGGTCCACCCATTGGAGGGACACGCGAGGCAGAGTGGCCGCAGCCAGGGAGACGCCAAAGACCCCGATGGGGAACTGAAGCAGGCGAAAAGCGTAATTCAGCCAGGAGACCGCGCCAGGGCCTTGGGACGTGGCCAGGATGCTGTTCACCAGGATGTTGACCTGGGTCGCGGCAAGCCCAATCATCCCAGGCAACATCATGGCCAACATTCGCCGAAGCGCGGGGTCCTGATGCCAGGAAGGATCCTGCGCGGGATCCCGCGCTGACCAGCGGTATCCCACGGCCCGCAGGCTCGGAAGCTGGCAGAAAGCCTGTACGGCCCCCCCGATCACTACGCCGACCGCCATTCCAACGATCGGCTCCCACCCCCAACGCGGAAAGAGCATCGCGAGCGCGACACCAGTGACGATCGAAGCGAAATTAAAGAGAGCCGAGGCGAACGCCGGCAGAAAGAACCTCCCGCAGGCGTTGAGAACCCCCATGAAGGCCGCGGCCAGAGCCACTAGCGGAAAGAACGGGAACAGGATCCGGGTCATCTCGACCGTCAGCTCGAACTTGCCGGGCACCTCTCGGAAGGATCCGGCATAGAGCGCGACCAGAGGCTCGGCGAAGACGATTCCGAGAATCGAGACCAGCGCCACGAAGAAGAAAAGAACCCGGAAAACCAGACCCGCGACTCGCCACGCCCGTCGCTCGCCTTGCTCCTTCCTCACCCGGGTGAACGTCGGGACGAGAGCGGCGCTCATCGCGCCTTCGGCGAAAAGATCCCTCAGGAGATTGGGGATCCTGAACGCGATATTGAAAGCATCAGTGGCATTGCCGGCGCCGAACAGGATGGCGAAGACCTGCTCTCGCACCAGGCCCAGGATCCGGCTGAAGAAGGTGGCGATTCCCATCGCCCCAGCCGCGCGTAAGACGCTTTGCCCATGCGGCGTCGGGGAGCTCACGTGGATTTGCTGATGTTGAAGGTCTTCTCAAGCCAACGATCGATTCCTTCATCGATCTTCGAGCGAAAAGGAGCGGCCATCAGGCTCAGCTTGGCGTCCAATTGGAGCTCGCCCTCCTGGCAGTGAAGGGTCGCGGTCACGAGGCTCGAGTTCAAGGTGACTTGGCGCTTTCCGGCGTCGCGATCGATATCGAACTTGCCGAGCGAGACCCTGCCCATCATGCGGTCGATATCGGTGGAAACCTTGTCGTAGAGTTCTTGCGCTGACTTTCCTGGGACTTTCACTTTTCTGGAGTAGCTTGGCATCGGCATATTTTTGCATCAGGGCGAGGGCAAAATCGACCCTAAAGTTCATCAGTTACGGCGCGTCAGACCGCGAGACCGCGACCCTTCTCAACCCGCCTACTGATGGGTACCGACCACCGGCTCCAACACGGCA
>CAYNDM010000237.1:3255-5220 GCA_964395265.1 uncultured Bacteriovoracaceae bacterium | reverse complement strand
CATAAGGTTTTGCCTGGCTATCGCGAGACTTTCGCTCGCTTGGCTCTAGGTCAGAAGCCGGACGCGCTTCTGGTCACCTGCTCGGATAGCCGGGTCGCACCCAATCTTTTCGCTTCGACGGATCCCGGAGACGTTTTCGTCCTTCGAAACCCGGGGAACTTCATTCCTTGTTGCGGCGACGACGGGATTTCCGCGGGCGACGTATCGGAGATCGCTGCCGTCGAGTTCGCGCTTGCCCAGCTCGAGGTCAACGACATCATCGTTTGCGGCCATTCGGAGTGCGGCGCGATCCGGGCGGTCCTCGACGGGCGGGAATCGGTGACGGTCCCTCACCTCAAGAGCTGGCTTCGCCATGGCGAGCCGGCGTTGAGGAGCCTGGACCGTGGGGTGAAATTGGATGACTCGCTTTCGATCCATAGCCAGCTATCCCAGCTCAATGTCTTGCAGCAGATAGAGCATTTGAAGTCCTACGAGATCGTTCAGGAGCACATCCGTTCCAGACGCTTGGGCATCCATGGCTGGTGGTTTGATATCGCCAAGGGCGATGTTTACGCCTATGAGGAAGCTCAAAGGAGGTTCGTGCTGATCGACGACGAGGAAGCGGCACGCCTGCTGAAACGCCTCGGATAGGAAGGCTCCCGCTCAAGCGTCGAGCTTGGGAATGCCAGAGTGCGTCGCCAAAGCTCGGATGTGGGGACTTGTCAATTCCTGGCGATGGGCTAGACTCTGGAGCCATGAAAAAGCTTCTCATTTCAAGTATGATGGTAGTGCTCGCCTGCTCCGTGACCTCGTCCGCGGATGAGGCGGCGGCGAAGGCGGACGGGGAAGGTAAGGCCAAGGCTTCGAATAAAGCCGGTTCCGCTGTTATCCAGACGACCGAAGGCGACATTACCGTGAAACTCTTCCCGGACCGAGCGCCCAAGACAGTCGAGAATTTCGTGGGTCTCGCTACTGGCAAGAAGGAATGGACCCATCCCGAGACCAAGAAGAAGATGAAAGGCAAGCCGCTGTACAACGACACGATCTTTCACCGCGTGATCCCGAATTTCATGATCCAAGGCGGAGATCCCCTCGGGATCGGGATCGGAGGACCCGGTTATCAATTCGAAGACGAGACCAAGCCTACGGACAGCTTCGACAGGCCCGGGATCCTGGCTATGGCCAACGCCGGGCCGAATACCAACGGCTCGCAGTTCTTCATCACGCTCGCGCCCACTCCCTGGCTCAATGGCCGCCACACCATCTTCGGTGAGGTGACCAAGGGCATGGATGTCGTGAACAAGATCGTGAACGCTCCCCGCGGGCCGAACGATCGGCCGGAAAAGCCGGTCAAGATCAAGTCGATCAAGATCAAGTAGGTGAATTCCTCCTGGGCTGACCTGAAAGATGAGGAGCTTCTCAAGCTCAAGATCTGCGATCTCGGGTTGAAGATCGAAGGGTCCTGGCTCGAGGAGCCCATTCAGAAACTCTACGCGGAGCTGGAGGCCAAGGGTCTGTGCTTCAGGCCCAAGCTCTACCTGGGGGACGAATGGTTCAGCCCGGATGGAATGGTCGCGATCGCGGTGCCTTTCTACCTGGCTCATCCCCGCTTGATGGCGCTCGAGAAAACCATGATGCTCGAAGTAGAAGGGGGAGATCCCGCCTATTTCATGAAGCTCCTCCGTCACGAAGCAGGTCATTGTTTCGATCACGCGTACCGCTTCTCGAAGCGCAAGCAGTGGAGGGAGATATTCGGCTCGCCCGAGCAGGATTACCATCCCGAGACGTATCGCCCTCGCCCGTACAGCCGAAGCTTCGTGCGTAACCTCGAGAATTGGTACGCGCAGGCCCATCCGGACGAGGACTTCGCCGAGACATTCGCCATCTGGCTCAACCCGGAGATCGACTGGAGCAAGGAGTACCAAGGCTGGAGCGTGGCGCTCGAGAAGCTCCAGTACATCGAGAAGATCGCGAGGCAAGTGAGGT
>CAYNDM010000237.1:0-3245 GCA_964395265.1 uncultured Bacteriovoracaceae bacterium | reverse complement strand
CCATGGGGATCGAAGGTTACCTTCCGTATTCGGCAGCGCGGATGAAGAGGACGCTCGAGAAGTATTATATGGCGAGGCGAAAGGCCAATGCCTCGGAGTACCCTGATTTTTACGACAAGGATCTCAAGCGGATTTTCAACGGAGACCCTTCTCTCTCCAAGCGCGAGTGCGGAGCGGCCAGGTTCATGGCCCGGCATCGTCGGCAGATCGTCGAAAGCGTGAGTCATTGGACGGGTGAGCGCAAGTACACGATCAATAGCCTGGTCAGGAAGCTCACGCTGAGATGCGATAGCCTGGACCTGCGGGTCGGAAAAACGGAGGCCGAAACGAATCTCGAAGTCGCCGCTTATCTGGCCACTCTTGTGACTCATTATCTCTTCACTGGCAAGTTCAAGAGGAACGTTTGATGGCAAGCCGTCCTTTGAATATCCTTCTGCTCTTCGATCTCTCGGTCGACATCTCGCCCGAGGAGTATCCGGAATACCTGAAAACGGAAGAATGGAAGAACGACGCCAATCTCTACAATACGCTCAAGAAACTTGGTCACGAGGTCAAGATCCTTGGGCTCTATCAGGATATCCAGCCCCTGATCGACGAAATCAAGAACAATCGCCCGGATCTCGTCTTCAACCAGAGCGAAGCCTTCGCCAACAAGCGCGAGTTCGAGCCGCATCTGGTCTCCTTGCTGGAGCTGCTCAAGGTGCCTTATACCGGCTCGGGGCCAGAGGCGCTCAGGCTCTGTAAGGACAAGGGGATGACCAAGCAGATTCTTTCGTTTCACAGGATCCAGCTTCCGCGCTTCTTGATCTCGCGGAAATCCCATCCGATCCGTTCCCTGCGAAAGTTCACTTTTCCGGCATTCATCAAACCTCTTTCGCTCGAAGCTTCCGAAGGGATCTCGCAGCTTTCGTTCGCGGACAACGAGAGCGACGCTCTCGATCGAGTCCGCTTCATTCATGAGAGCCTTGGCGAGGATGCGTTGATCGAGGAATACATCGAGGGCAGGGAGATCTACGTTGGGGTTCTCGGCAACGAGAAGTTGACGACTTTTCCTCCGCGGGAGCTGTTCTTCAAGCACATGCCGGAAGATGGCCCGAAGTTCGCGACGTTCAAGGCCAAGTGGGACGATGCCTATCGGAAGAAATGGGGGATCGGCAGCGACGTCGCCAAACCGATCGATGAGGCGGTGATGCGCAAGATCGAGGTGATGTGCAAGAAGATCTATCGCCTGCTACGGCTTCGTGGATACGGGCGTATCGATCTCCGGGTCAAACCCGATGGCGAGGTCTACTTCATCGAGGCCAATCCAAATCCTTCCATCGGCGAAGACGAGGATTTCGCGCTTGCGGCCGCTCAAGCAGGGATGAGCTATAAGGAGCTCCTGAGCAAGATCATCAGTCTGGCGTGATCCGCTCGCCGGTTGAGGTTATGAGGGCTTTGCAGCGGATCCGGGCTCTGGAAGTTTCTGCCAGAGCGTGAATTGGACGTAGAACCGGTATGCGAAGACAAACGCTGTGGAGTTCAGGATATGCCAAGCCGCGTGTCCCTGCAGCCAGTGGTTATGAGGGTCGCAGACGATCTTGTGATAATCCAGCAACCAGGCTGCATAGGATAGAAAGAAGAACCCGATACCAAGCATATAGGGTAAGTAGACGATCTTCTGCTTGCTGGTCTTGAACATGTAGGCCTCCATGAGAATGGCCGCCGCGATCTGGATGCCGAAGATCTCTTTCCCGATCGTCCTGAAAAACACCAGCATCGCCAGCGAGAACAGGATCAGTGAGAGGTGAAGCCGGAGCCAATGTTCGCTGCGAATCAGCCTCAGGCGGAGCAAGTTCAGGGTCACCAGAGTCGAAGAGAAAAGAAACATGGATCCGAAGTCGAGGACTTCGCCGAAAAAAGTCATGGACGCATGGTAAACAAAGGACATGATGCCGACCAGGATGGCGGCGACGCCGATGGATTTGACGGCAGCCGGGACTTTTTCGTCCCGATGCCTGAGAACGACGATTCCGGCGATCACGTAAGCGAGATTGGACCAAGTATTGGCAGGTTGGCGGATCCATCCGCAAACCATGGCCTCGCAGAACTCCAGAACCGCCGGATCAAATCCGTCCCATGGGCAATCCATACTCCCTCTGTCTCAGCTGACGATCAAAATGGCTTCGTGCCCGCGAGCCAAGTGGCTAGGCCTCCCAAGAAAAGCAGTGCGAACCAGAGAATTTTCGAAAACTGTTCTGCCCGATTCGCAAGCGCCAAAAGGCCTCCCAGGAGCACCCAGATCCCCAGTTTGGCGATGGCCCAGCCGGGCAGTCCTTGAACCAACCCAAGTCGAGCGAGGAGTCCGAAGCCTCCCAGTAGTGCCAGGAGCAATCCCAATCCATGTGTGATCGCGATTCCTTTTTTCCAGGCATGGGCTTTCGGGAAACTGCCGATTGCTCGGGTAAGCGCCCCTCCGAAGGCGAGAAAGATCATCATCACGCCGACGAGATGAACGATTTTGTAGGTCGTGTAAGAGAACATAAGGGGGACCTCGATTGGGTTTTAGTTTCGGCGAAGTTACCACCTTGCGGCGCGCTTGGGCAAGCTGTCTCGTCGAACTCGGAAAATCTCGCTTTCAAGGTGATCGACACTCGGGATTTCCATGAGGGTGCTGTCCGGCGAGCGGCTGAATGTCAGACCTTTCACAATTTTGAGGAATGCAAGAAGCACTGCGAAAGTCAGCGCGAAGCGGTAGAGGTTGGAGTGAGTCGAAGAAGCACCGACGTCAGGCGCAAATCGCCTGGCGTTTGAGTTGCAATGAATCAGATCTCTTCATCTGACTTGAATACTTTGCTTGAGGCTCATCGTGGTGACGCCCCGAGGCTCCCACCCACGCGGGAGTCGCGACGGCCGCGAGTTTGGTTCTCCGAATGGCGCTCTGGATTCTGCGACCAGGGATGAAAACCGGCATTGTGGATTGCGGCTAGGTACTCCGATTGCAAATCACTCCGGACATATCGAATGAACCTACCTTCCAAAAGGAGAAAGAATATGAATCGGTTCTTGCTTTCTTCGATTATCGCAAGCGCAGTTGCTCTCTCGATGAGCAATCCCTCGCTGGTAGTCGCAGGAGATAGTGGTCAGAAAGCGGGTCAAAGCGCTGGTCAGAAAGCCGGGCAAAAAGCAGGTCAGGAAGCTGGCCAGAAAGCCGGGCAAAAGGCTGGTCAGAAGGCTGGCCAGAAAGCCGGGCAAAAAGCGGGTCA
>CAYNDM010000236.1:3420-5250 GCA_964395265.1 uncultured Bacteriovoracaceae bacterium | reverse complement strand
CAGGCGCGTGGGCCCGTAGTGTTCACGTTACCCCAGTAGTCCTCGGTCTGAGGATGAACCAGAGGATCCCCGTAGATCTCCGAAGTCGAGGCCAGCAAATAGCGAGCCTGATACTTGCGCGCGAGCTCCACCGTGTGGATCGTGCCCAATGAATCCACTGCAAGGATCTCGAACGGGATACGATCGAAATCCACCGGACTTGCCGGGCAAGCGAAATGCAGTATGCCGTGAAGCCCGTGCTCTCCGAGCAGCGACGCTTTGCTTTCGGGCAAAGGCTGGCAGACATCCCATTCGATCAGCTCGAAGTGCGGGGACTTCAACGCTTCGCTCAGGTTCTCCCTTCGTCCGGTGACGAAGTTGTCGACCGCTGTGACAGCGTAACCGGCGCTGAGAAACGAATCGCAAAGATGAGAACCGATGAAACCCGAGCCACCAGTGATCAAAACATGTCTCATGCGTTAGATTTCTAGCACGCGACGATAGACCCGGTCCACTCCCTCACCCATCTTTCGAAGCGAGTAGCGTTCCAGGATTCGATCCCGGGATTGAGGCGACGGCGCCCGAACGGATCGGCTCGCGGCGCGGTGAAACGCCTCCGTCCACGCGCTTTGCGAGGAGGGATCAAGCCAAACGGCCTCTCCCTGTTCGAGATCCTGAAGGGCCTCGACATGAGCGGGAATCCTCGAAACCAGAAGCGGCACGCCCCTGACCGCGGCCTCGAGCGGAGGAAGCCCGAACCCCTCAAGGAGCGACGGGGAAGCCAAGGCTCCCGAAGCGCCCAGAAGCGCCATCAACTCGGGATCCTTGAGCCCGCTGACACGAATAACGCCGTCGGCCTTCGGCGCATCCATCGCGGTCATCACCAACGGCCAAGGCTCGATCCGCTTGGCTTGGCACTCATAGCGGTAAACCAGATAGGCGCGAATCAGCATCTCGAGGTTCTTGTGTGGCTTCAGCGGGGCCAAGCACGAGAAGTACCTCTCGGATTCGAGACCGAGGCGGGCCAGAAGGCTCTTCACGCGGTCTGTGGAAAGCGCACCGGGCTGGGGGGGATCGACCACGTTATGCACGACCGAGATGTTCCCGTCGGCGAGGCCTCCCCACGCCTCGATTTCCCGCTTGGAAAATTCTGAAACGGTCATGACTCTCTTCGCTTTTCGAGCGAACGGGCGCAGGACCGCCCGGTAATAGAGTTTCTGCGCGACCCCTCCGTACCTGAGATGGATGAGGTCGTGGACCGTGACGACCCATGGGCACGGGCACCTGATCAAGCTCGAGAAGCTGGGGCTATGGTACAGCGCCGCGCGAGCACGCTGAAGCAGCTTAGGAAGAATCAGCATCTCCCGAGGATCCAGGAAAGGAACATGACTTCGGATCGTTTCGAAACCATCGAAAGCGATCGAAGGAGAGGAGACGATGAAGACGGGCTCGTACGGAAGCTTCGAGCGATCGTCCAGATCCTTCAGCGCGCGCGCGATGGCATTGACGTAGCGGGCGATTCCATGGCCGACTGGCCCCACCATGCGGGCGTCGATCAGAATTCGAGGTTTCACGCAGGCTCACTCTCCTTGGATGGTTGTGAAGCCCAAAGCAAGGTCCAAGCGACCACCCACATCATTTGATGAAGCACCTTGGATTCCCAGAAATTGACTTGCGTGAGACCGTTGATGTGAAAAACAACCCAGGCGCAAAGCACTCCGCGGGCGAACCCTCCCGTGCGTCCTCGCCGAACCGAAGCCCACGCCAACCCCAGGGTGACACCCACCCAGGCGAGCCAGGCCAACAAGCCCAGTATGCCCGTTCCACCCATGGCTTCGATCACATTTTTGT
>CAYNDM010000236.1:664-3410 GCA_964395265.1 uncultured Bacteriovoracaceae bacterium | reverse complement strand
ACATTATTGTGGGCGTGACCACTGAAATACTCTCCTTCACCGTGGCGACTGATAAAATAATATCCAGATAGCTCGAGATTATGATGCCAGCCCGCTCCAGTCAGGGGACGGGCCTTGAGGAACTCCATATTGGCTTTCCACAGCTCCACCCGGGTACCGACTCCGATGCTGTCCGTGACCCGGTTGCTGATCGCCGGAACCTGAAAGGCCGTCACTCCCCCGGCGATCATCAACGCGAGCGCCGGAATCAATAGCTTCTTGGGAAGAACCCAAAGCCCCCAGAGAACGAGCCCCACTGGCAGCGCTACCCAAAGCATTCGCGAATATCCCAAAAAGAGCGTGATCACTCCCAGAAGGGCCAACAGGAGCAGCAGGGGTCGCGCGATTTCGGCCAGCTTCGATCCATCGGCCCGTTCAGCCAAATCGAGAGCCGCGAACATCGGAAAGATGAAAACGCTTGCGACCGAAAGGTGATGCCCGAGGAATAGGACCGCGTGATAGCGGACCTCGAGTCCGGGGATTTTTTGGAATTTGGGCCATCCGATGAAGAACTGGATGATCCCATAAGCCGAAAGCAGCCCGAATGCGATGAGCCACGCCCTCAGCACTTTGGAGCGCTGTTCCTCATCGAGCTGCCTGAGGCTCGCTGCCAGCACCAGAGGCCAGAAAAGATACCAGGTCTTGGCCATATCCTTGAGAAAATGGACTTCGACGAATCGCTCGCCGTACCCGAGCGGCCAGATCCAGGCGGCGATCAGGCTCGCCGCGAGAGCCAGCGCCAACGTAAAAGAAACCCAGAAATAGCGCCGAGAGGAGGAATAGGCCCACTCCGAACGCAGCATCGCCCAGAGTCCCACAGGCCCGCGCGCGGCGATCAAAAGAGCGAGCACCAGGATCGCCGCTCCGATGCTCATCGTCGCCATGGAAATCAGCGTTGAAACGGCATAGATCGACAGCCCCCAGAGTATCGGCTGGACGAGGGGCCTGAGAGTTGCTTCTGCGCGAACCGACATACCTGGAAAAGATCACAGCTATTGCAGATCTGCACCCGAAAAGTCTTCTGGCAAACATCCAGGATACCCAGCCGCGAGAGCGCGAAATCATAACGCGTTGGATCCTCGGGATCGCATGCCTTGAGCCGAAGGGTGACTTCGGTGGCAGTCTTCCAATCCAGGCATTTTCGATCGGTGAGCCCGAGGTATTGGCTGATTCTTCCAGTGTGGGTGTCCAGAGGGATGATGAGCTGATCCGCACGGAGCCGTCTTCCATCAGGAAACGAGTCCACCAGCTTCCCTTCGTTCCAAAGCCCCAGGTCCAGCCCATCGGTTCTACCCATCCAGCCCAGAAACATACACCATCGTTTGCAACAGCTTCCGTCAGCGGGCGATGTCAGAAAGTAAGCGAAGGAGCTCTTTCGGCCCCGAGTCCCGGCCCAGTTTCGCCACTCTGCGATCAGGCTCGAGAGCGCCAACGCGATGGTCTCGGCCTGCGGCTCCAGATAGCGGACGAAATGCGCGCCAAGGGAGCCGTGCTCGCGCCAGCTTCGCTCAAGAAGGGTGAAAAGCAGAACCAGGTCCTTACCCACGTTGAAACGATGGACATAGCCCCGGAACGCTCTCTCCGCCTCGCGCCTGAAGCCTGCATCCTTCAGCGCCCGAACGAACTCCGAAGGCGTCGTTCCGGTCGACTCGATTCGCCTCAGCGCTTCGGCTACCGACCGTCGGATCTGTTTGACGTTCCCGTAGGCCAAGAGCGCGGAGAGCAGCGCCACTGCCTCGCGGTCCCAGGGATCAGAATATTGATGAGGGAACTCCAGCGGATCCGAGCTCAGGTACTGGCCGGAGTGGTACGTCTTGAAGAGCTGATCGAGGAACTGGGGAAGCGCGCTCACTTCCCCTTCTATATCGCAGTGCATCGACTCAATTCAATCATTGTCAAAGGGACTCGATTCCCGCTATCTACTACCCTCATGGAAAAAGCGGTGCTTGGATGGTCTATGCGGACTCTAAGCCGAGGTCTACTCTCGATGCTGACCGCTTTCTGCATTCTCCTTCAGGCCGCTCGCCCCGCCCATGCGCAGCCCCAAACTCAGGGCCCTGCGGGCGTCACTGGCTCTCCGACTCCCGGAATGTCGCAGGCGGATCCTCTGGATCCTGCTTTTCCAAGCCGGCCCGAGGCGCCTCCTCAACTGAATCGCAGGCTGCCGCTCAAGTCCTTTCAGTGCGCGCGACACTTCGTCTATCGAGGAAAGCTCCTCGAATGCGACTCGAAGATGAGCCAGGACGGAGAAAACCTTCGCCCGATTCTCGCCCCTGTACCCGCGGCTCTCGACGAGCTGAATACCTATCAGGATAATCGCCGCCGGGTGCGTATCCTCGCATACACCGGCACCGCCGGGCTGCTCTTGGCTGGGGCGGCCCTTCTAGCCACCAGCGGTCGCGATTCCGTGCCTTCGAGCGTCATCGTCGCCCGCAACCTGGTGGCCGGGCTGGGATTGACGATGACTGCGGGAAGCATCCTTTACGGCATCAGCTTTCTAGCCAACAATGAACAGCACTTGAACGAGGCGGTCCGCATTTACAACGAAGCCCGGCCCAATGACTCGATCGAGCTCCAATTCACCACAGGGATCAGGTTCTGATATGCCAAAACGCAACGACATCCGGAAAATCCTCCTGGTAGGAAGCGGGCCGATCGTCATCGGACAAGCCTGCGAGTTAGACTAATCGGGGACACAGGCGCTCAA
>CAYNDM010000236.1:0-654 GCA_964395265.1 uncultured Bacteriovoracaceae bacterium | reverse complement strand
CTCAAGGCGCTTCGAGAAGAAGGCTATCAGGTGGTGCTGGTGAACTCGAACCCGGCGACCATCATGACGGACCCCGAGCTCTCCGACAAAGTCTATGTCGAGCCGCTGACGGCTGAGTTCCTCGAGCGAATCATCGCCCTCGAGAAACCCGATGCGCTCCTACCGACGATGGGTGGCCAGACCGCGCTCAACCTCACGATGGAGCTGCATCGAAGTGGGGTGCTCGATCAGCACGGAGTGAAGCTTCTCGGAGCCGATCCCGAGAGCATCCACAAGGCGGAGGACCGCGAGACCTTCAAGCGCATCATGACGGAGATCGGCGTCGAATCCGCCAAAAGCTCGGTGGTGCGAAGCCTGGATGACGCACGCAAAGTACTCAAAGAGTTCGGTCTTCCGCTGATCTTGAGGCCTTCGTTCACTCTGGGTGGCGAGGGCGGCGGCACGGCCCATACCGCGGAGGAGTTCCTCGAAAAAGTGGAGCGCGCTCTCTTTCTCTCTCCCACGCACGATGTCTTGGTCGAGGAAAGTCTCCTGGGATGGAAGGAATACGAGCTCGAAGTGGTTCGCGATCGCCGCGACAACGTGATCATCATCTGCTCGATCGAGAACTTCGATCCGATGGGCGTGCATACCGGCGACAGCATCACGGTCGCC
>CAYNDM010000235.1:1709-5275 GCA_964395265.1 uncultured Bacteriovoracaceae bacterium | reverse complement strand
CTATTACTGAGGGCGAATTCATTGCCTCGGCGAACGAGAGCAAGGAGCTTGCGTCCGATCCCGAGCCAAGCGAAGCGCCTCGTGCCAAAGCCGCAGAAGAAAAATTCCATGCCGAAGCCTCAACCGAAGCGTCTCATTTTGTTGATGCCTTGCCCGAGGCGCCTTATGCCGAAGCTTCAAGCGAAGAGCTTCATTCCGGAGCTTCACGAGAAGCGTCCGATCGCGAGCCTTCGAGCGACAAGCTCGAAGCGCGGTCCGGTGATTCACGCTCGAAAAGAAGCGAGCCGAAGGCCGATGTCTCGGCACTCCATTCTTCTTCTTCGGGGCACAAGGCGCGGAAGAGTAGCTCGGTCCCCGACCTGGACAAAGACGGATACTACGCCCAACGCAATATGATCCGCCGGTATCCTCGCGTTCCGCTGCGAGGGCAGGCGATCGTTCATAACCAGCGCATTTATCGCCGCATGGACTGTGTCGATATCAGCGAGAATGGCTTGTTCATCAGCTCGGACGATCTCAGCCAGTTCCGGAGGGGCGACGAGATCGTGGTGACAGTGAAAGGCATGGAGGGCCTTGAGCCGTTCTCGGCGGCTGCGATCGTCATCAAAGTCATGAACGAAAAGGACGCCAAGGGGTTCGGACTCTACTTCCTGAGGCTGAATCCGAAGGTTCGGAGGAGGATCGCCCGTTATGTGATCGAATCTCTCCATCAGCGGGGTTCCCACGTCCACGGCGGAGAGAGGCCCGCGGCATGATGAAATGGCTCGGATTCTTCCTGGTTCTGGTATGGACTTCCGGGAGCGCTTCGGCGCAGGGATACCTTTCCCATCAAGACGTGATATCCCTCTTCTCGGGAGCCCAGTCATCGGTTGACCCATCGAAGATCTCGCCCAGCCATCCGGACTATCCGATCGTGGTGTCCGCGCAGGCTATGAGTGAGCTTCGTAAGGGTGCCAACATGAAGGTGATCCTGCTGCTCGAGCCGCTGCTTCTCAATTCTAAATTCGATACGCTCCTGATCCGCGAATCGGCGAGCTCGGCGAGACTGGTCGTGGGAACCCTGGGTTCGCACGCGTACTGGCGAGAGCTGGTCTACCTGCTGCTGGGACAGGCTTATTACAACCTTGAGCGCGACGAGAAGTCCCAGATGTATTTCACCGCGATTCCTGCTGAGTCGCCGTTCGCGCCGATGGCCTATATGGGCGGGGCATGGTCGTTTCTCAGGACCCGGAGCGTCGCCGAGGCTGAAAAATATCATCGATTGGCCTATGGTCTCGCGCCTAAAGTGAGCCCGCAGCTCGCCGGGGAGGCGGTTTTGCAGAGAGCGTTCCTGCTTCTCGAGCAAGGCGAGCTCGAAGACGCGTTGAAAGTCGCGGGCTCCATGGACCCCAATCTGCGGCTTCCGCGCGAGCTCTTCAATCTTCGCTCCAAGCTGATCGCGCAGGCGGAGCTGGGGATCTACCTCAAGAAGTCGGGTTCCTTGAGTTTCGCGGACAAGCGCCGCTTGCTCGAGAACCTACTGAAATTTGTCGACTCAGTGGAGCAGCCTTACCGCGATGCCCAGTTCTCGTTCATGGCCGGCGAAACCTACTGGCACCTGGCCAGCGTGCTTCGTGTCGCGGACCTGAATAAGTACCAGGCCGCCTGGAAAGCCTCCCTGAAAAAAGCGGATGAATGGCTCAAACCCTGGATCGACCGATCGATCAAGGACAAGAAGGCTTACCTGGGCGAGGATGCCTTCTTCCTGTCCGTGGCGTTGCTCTGGGAGCAGGACCGGAAAGTCGAGGCGATTCCACGCTTGCAGATGATTCCTCGGTTCTTCCCGCACGGTGAGTTTCGCGAGGACACTTATCAGCTTTTGGCCGATTACTATTACGACGCGGGCGACTTCGATCGCGCGATCCAGTACTACACGGAGCTGGCGCGCGTGAGCGGATCTGAGAAAGCGAGCTACGGGGTCTACAAGGCGGCATGGACGTTCTACAACCAGGAGCAGAAGTGGAAGGCGCTTCGCCATCTGGAGCGCCTCGTGGAGCACCATGGCAAGGACCTCAAGGACGGGAAAGAACCGGAGGACGGGAGCCTTTTCAAAGAAGCGCAACAGGACATGATGCTCATCCTCGCCGAGCTTCTGCCCTATAAGAAGGCGCTGGCGGAACTCGAGATCTTCTCGTACCCCGACTCTCACAAGCTCAAGCTGCATGAGCGGCTTGCCCAGATCTACAAGGACATCGGCCGCTATGAGGACTCGATTTCGATGTGGCAGGTTCTGCTCAAGAGCTATCCCGGGAACATCAGCTCTTACGACTGGCTCAAACAGCTGATGCTGACGCTCCTGGTGGCGGGCAGGCGCGAGTTCCTGGCGAACGCACTCGACAGCTATTGGCCGGCATTGGCCAAAGAGCAGAGCGAAGAGCACGTGAAACGCCGAAGGGAACTCGAGAAAGCCGTCGCGAGCGTGCTTCTCACGATCCATCGCGAGGCGCGAAAAACGGATGACAGGGACATCTACAAGTCCACGGACTTCCTCTACCAGGCGTTCGCCAAGCTTTTTCCGGATTCTTCGGAGGCCGATGTCTGGTACTTCGGGGCCCAGCGCAGGGAAATGCTCGGCGACAAAGTCACCGCCATTGAATGGTACCGAAAAGCCGCCGACGCTCCGGGCTCAAGCAACGCCCAGGACAGCAGCCTGAACGTCGTGAGGATCGCGAAGGAGCTGGCCGAAGACGGTACGATCAAGAAGGACAAAGAGCTCCATCGCAAGCTTTTCAAGTATCCGGAGTGGTACGTACGCAAATACCCGAATACGCCACAGCGCAAGGTCGCGGAGTTCCTGATGCTGGACTTCATGTACCAAGCCGGCGAGATCCAGGAGGCGGCACGCTACCTTTCCGATAGCATCAAAAGGGATGGCTTGAAGCCGGAGCTCCAGGAGCAGTATTTGGGCTTCAATAAGAGGCTCTATGAGGCGAAGCTCTGGGAGCAGGCTTACCAGCTCAGCACCACGGTGAGCTCGAGCCTGAGGGGCGGTGATCCAGCCGAAGCGAAGTTCGCCAAGACACTCGAACTGCTTCGCCAGGAGACGGCATTCGAGGCCGCGTTTCAGTATGACAAGGCCAAAGACTACCCTAACGCGAGGAAATGGTACCAGCTCTCGCTCAAGGAGAAGGGAAGCGACAGCATCGAGCTCAAGGCCTGGCATAACCTGATCGTCTCGTACAAATCCAACGAAGAGGCGAGTCAGGTCGAAAAGACCCTCAAGGAGTTCGAGGCAAAGTACCGTACGCCAAAGAGTCTGAGCAAGGACGTCTATGCTCTGATCGCGGCGATTTACGCTCATGCCGGCGAAGTCTATCAACGGGTGGAGGAGCCGGTGAAGAAGGCCAGGACTCTCGCTCGCGCGGCCGATTACGAGCGGGTGGGGTCCAAGGCCGAGGCGCTGAGATGGGAAGCTTTGGTCCTTTACGGCACCTACTACCAAGGGCAGTCGCTCAAGCAGGAACTGGCGGAGCTGAAGAAGCGGGGCTCCAAGCTCCTCAAGGATCCCAAGAACCTAGCCGCTGCCG
>CAYNDM010000235.1:0-1699 GCA_964395265.1 uncultured Bacteriovoracaceae bacterium | reverse complement strand
GGCTTGGGAGAGCCTGTATCCGGTCATGGCCAGCAACGTCGAGTCTCCGGCCGCATGGACGGTTTTCGGCGACCTGTACGCGTATGTTCGCAAGCACGGCCACCCGCTTCATAAGGTGATCCGCGAGTTCGTGCTTCAACGCAAAGACAAGTTCGAGCAGAATCCGGTGCTTCAGTCTTTCCTGGGAGACCTTCTTTATCCGGACGCGAATCTTAGGAAGCTCGCCGTTTGGCGCGAGGCAGCCGATCGAAGCCCCGCATCCTCCGGGGGCGGCGCTCAGAGCGAGCTCAAGGAGAGGGTTGATCAGGTTGGGCGCACTCTGCGCACTCTGGCCAGCCTTCAACAGGAGCTGGCGAGCTATCGATCGAGCTCGGTCATCCAGGTGGCGGTAACTGCATCCTGTTCCACGACGGGCCTGAAAGCCGAGGCCATTCAGAGGCTCGAGAAGCTGAAGTCGCCTCCCGTGAGCTCGTCTCAATGGCCGGCGTTCGTCAAGAGGCTCGATGCGAAGATCGATGAGCTGAGAATCGAGTACGTGCAGGAGCAGGAGGCGTGCGAGAAGCAGAAGCGGTCGATCGCCTACATTCGCCCCAATGGGCTCGAGGAAAATCCGCTTTGCGACAAGCCCAGCTGCTTCCCTCTGCGCCCCAGCAGCGTCGAGGACGTGACGGAAGTCGAAGCCGAAATGCAAAAGAAGAAATTGAGCCGCATCGAGAGGCTCTATCGCTACCTCAAGGAAGGGGCATGGGCTCCCGCCGAGCTCATGGCTTACTCGACTCCCTCAGTGAAGGAGCGATCCCTTCTGCTGGGATTCATCCGTCTCGCGCAAGGCGACACCTTGAATGCCTCGAATCTCTTCAGGGAAGTGATGGGTGACCAGGCATACGGGGAGCAGGCACGCCTGTTTTTAGCGCGAATCGCCTGGAGACATGGCTATCCCAATATCATGCGCGAACTGCTCACCGGATTGCGGGCCAAAAGCCTGACCGACTGGCAGCAGGAACTGCTTGCCGAGATGGTCAATCGCTGATCAACCTGCTTTGGCCCGAGGCGCTTCGTCCGGGTGATGCTCTTCCCGGTGGCGAGCTTCCTGCCTGTTTTCTTCCCGTCCGCGCTTTTCCTGCTCGCGCTCTTCGTGGCGATGCCTTTCGCGCTCATGCCTTTTGGCGCTCGCGGAAGCCTTCGTCGCGTTCGAAGAAGCCGATGGTTTGGCAAACTGGAGGAAGAGCCGTCCTGTTCCTTTCAGCGTCTCCCAGCCTTCGTGCAGATCTGTTCGAACCGAAGCGAGGAGGCTGACCGGTTTCTTCGCGATCCATGCGACTCGGTCTCCGCGCGCCTGAACCTGGGAGCGAAGTTTCTTGGCCGCCTTGAGGATCGGTCCTTCAGGAACCTCGCCGTACTCGTTTTCGAGGTATGCGATGATGGCATCGCTGTCATAGAGACTGACGCCGGTGCGTCGATCCACGAGAAACGGGATCTGGTCCTTTCCTCCCGCCTCGATGAGCTGCTTTCTCTTGAGCTGGGCTTCCGGTCCCGCGCCGCTCACGTTATGAGCGATAAAATCCAGGCCCAGCTGCGAAAGACGCGTCCGGACTGAATGGCTGAATGGGCAGGACTCCTTCTGGTAAAGCTCGATAGCCGGGATCCCATGAAGCGGGCTGGTGCTGCTTCCCAGGCCACTTGTCACATCGAGTCTCTT
>CAYNDM010000234.1:3375-5326 GCA_964395265.1 uncultured Bacteriovoracaceae bacterium | reverse complement strand
GCCGATAGGACTGAGGAACCGGACCTGGCTCCAGGCTCAGCCCTTGAGGAGCCTCTTTGGCTCTCATCCAGAGTTGCGGCCGTTCCAGACTGGCTAGGGCATAGGCCTTGGCCCACTCAAGCCCATGGTCCCTGACCAAAGCCTTCCAAAGCCATTCGGGCACGCTTGCCCAAAGCGCCGCTTCGGCCAACGGCGCCTGTGGTCGCAGCTCCGCCGAGCGCCACTCCAGGGCATGGTCTGAAATCCGGCGCAGCATCGCATTGGCGAATTTGGCTGGAGCATCACCTTCTTTGCGGCGCACTTGGTCCACAGTCTCCGACACCACCGCGCCTGGATGAGTCCTTTCCTGCACGATCAGCTGGTATCCGGCGATCAGAAGCGCTTTGCGCAGCCAGCCCGTGGGCTTTTTCTTCATCGCCGTGGAATCGATGGCCAGATCGATCCGCCCTTTCCATCGCAAAGCGCCCGAGCAAACCTCCAGCAGCCAAGCTCGCTGCTCCGGGCGCAGCTCGCCGGCAAGCGCGGCAATCGCCTCGTCCAGCGGCTCCTGGTCGCTCAGAACCCTAGTCAATACTCGAATAGCGAGATCCCGCGGAAACACCGAGACGCCCACGTCAATACGAGCCTCGCCACAGCCAGTAGATCCCCGGCTGAAGCAGCGGCCTCTGGGCGAAAGGAGCGTCGGATCCTCCTAAAAGCGCTCTTAGAGCCTGCAGAAGCGAGGCACCCATGCCCACATCTTCGGACGGATCCCCCATTCTTTCATCCAAGAGCAGGTCGAGCAGCTTCCTTCTGCGCTTCTCCGGATAAACGACATTGGGCTTGCCCTCGATCTTCGCCAGCTTGGCGGCCTCTTCGATGGCATCGTTGATCGTCCCGAGCTCATCCACCAGGTTCAGCTTCTTGGCCTGCTCACCGGACATGATTCTCCCGTCGGCGACTGCCGTCACGTTCTCCAGCGACAGCTTGCGGCCCTCAGCCACCGCCTGCTTGAATTGCATCAGCACGGTATCGATCATCGTTTGCAGAAGCTCGCGCTCGGCCGGGGTCATGTCCTTGTACTCGGCCCCGATCGCCTTGAACTTTCCCGTAGTGAGCGCATAGCGCTTGATCTTCGCCCATTCATAAAGCTGCTCGAGGTTGACGAAATCCATGATCACGCCGATCGAGCCCGTGATCGTTCCCGGATTGGCGAAGATCTTGTCCGCCGCCACCGCGATGTAATAGCCGCCGCTGGCGGCGATCGAGCCCATGGACACGACCACCGGTTTTTCGAAATCGCGAAGGGCGCTGAAGATTTCCTGCGAGGGGGCCACCGCGCCGCCCGGGGAGTTCACTCGCACGACGAGAGCCTTGATATTCTCGTTCTCCTTGAACGCTTCGATCCGCTCGAGCGTGCGACGGGAGTCCATGATCACGCCCTCGACTTCGATCACTCCCACCGAGCCTTTCCCAAAAAGACCCGCGCCCCGCTTACCCGATCCCCGAGTCATGAAGAGCGCCGCGGAGACGATCATGAAAATGACGAAAAAAACCGCTGAGAGCGATAGGACCAAAGCCAGAGGATTGATGCCGCGTTTCTGCTGAACCATACCTCATTACTCGCATACTCAGCACCCCCACTCAAAGGGATTCCGAACACTGCACCGCGCGAACAGGCCCCGGATCTTTCGGCTCTTTTCCTCGCCGGCAACGCATCCGTTGATCATCCCTGGAGCCATGCGCCTCAAGTAATCTTTAAGTTGGATCTCGCTCTGAATCAGCTCTAATAGGGAGAGGGACCCATTCTCCCCGGGAAGCCAGGGTGGGAATTCCTTCCGATCGTGGTACGATCACTTTTTGATTCTGCGCGACAATCATTTTGAGGAGCTATGTCATCCGCCATTGAGTCCGATCAATTGTGCCAGGTTTGCCTATCTCACCCGCGATGCGCTTTCAGGGGCCTCAGCAT
>CAYNDM010000234.1:0-3365 GCA_964395265.1 uncultured Bacteriovoracaceae bacterium | reverse complement strand
AGCTCGGCATCGAGCTGCTCGAGCTCGTTCACGAGGCCAAGACAACCCAAGTATTCCAGCCTGGCCAGACGATCCTCTCAAGCGGATCACCGCCCGCTGGGGTCCACTGCATCATCTCGGGCACCGCCAGGCTCCAGGTCCATTCCAAGGAAGGGAAGCTGCATCTGCTGGGCTTCGCGAAAGACGGATTCACCCTCGGCCTGAACAATCTTTTCAGCGAGAAGCCGGGCGAGGTCGAAGCCGTCGCTCATACCCTGACCCAAGCCTGCTTCATCCCCAAGCAGATCCTCCTGCAGATGATGGAAAAATCGCCGAGTTTCGCCGAAGAGCTCCTCAAGAGAGTCGCCTCCTGCTGCAGGGAGCTCGAACAGAAGCTGCTCGCGGCCCGGGAGAAATCCGTCACTATGCGAATCGCCGAAGCCCTGGTGAGATTCACGGAGGATTACGGAGTCGAGCATTGGACCCGAAAGGACCTGGCCGAATGGTCCGGAACCACGATCGAAACCGTGATCCGAGTCCTTGCTGATTTCGAGTTGCAGGGCATGATCCGGAAAAGCGGCCGTAAGGTCGAGGTCGTCAACCCGGGCGAGCTGAGAAGGATCAGCCAGGTGACAGCACCTCTTTCAGCTTCGCGATGATGAGCTTTTCATCGAACTTGACCAGATACTCACCCAGCTTTTCCTTCTCGATGTCCGAGATCAACGCGGGATTCGACAACGCCGAGTTGAATACGATGGGGATCCGAGCCGTCGCTCCTTGCGACTTGAGCCTGCGCGCCAGAGCGATCCCGTCCATGACCGGCATTTCGATATCCGTGAAGATCAGGTCGAAGGGCTCCTTGCTCTGATTCATGACCTCGAGCGCCTCGCCGCCGTCTTTCGCCACCGACACCGAGATTCCCAGCTCCTGCATCAACCCGGAGAGCTTCTTCAAAATGATCTTGGAATCGTCAACGAGCAGGACCCGATGGCCGGCGAGCAGGCCTTTTTGGACCGGATCCCGGGTCTCCTTGTCCTCGATTCCGATCATATCCAGCAGACGGTCGATATCGAGCACCGGAGTGTACATGCCATCGTGCCGGATCAACCCGGTGACGAAGCGCGAGGCCTCGAGCCTCGTCCCGACGGGAGGAGGGAGGAACTCGGAGGCTGGGCAGGTGACGATCCTTCTCGCCTTCTGGACAGGAATCCCGATCCAGCCCCTTTGTAGCTCGCAGATCAAGATTCGTTCGCACGGCGCGCCGCCGGCTTGAGCGGGCGTCTTGGAGAGGATGGCGCCCACGTCAAAGACCGGCACGGGACACCCCCGAAGGTCATGGACTCCGAGCAACGAGAAATGCCCGCCCGGAACCTGCTGCACGGAACTCGCCTCCACGACCTCCTTAACCTTTTGCACGTTGAGCCCCATGGTGACGCTCCGGCCTGCCAAGAACAGATCAAAGAGGACGAACTGCGCCACTTCGCCGACCTGCGTGCCTTTCTCGTTCTTGAGCGCTAACATGCTTCCACTTCCCAGAGATCGAGGATCATCTGCCTCGAAATGACTTTGGTCGGGCTACTCTCCCAGCTCACAGTCTCGCCCGCCTTCAATTCGCTGGAGGAAAGAATCACCTTTCGGATCGAATCCGCGATGACCACGAAGGCCTGGTCTTTCTCTCCAAGCACGACCATCCGCTTGCCGCCGGAGCTTTCCTCGAGTCGATAAGGCCCTGGACTCTCGAAAAGCCGCTCCAGAGAGAGAACCGGGAGCACGTTTCCCCTGACGTTCACGACGCCGAGATGCCCCGGCACCTGTGCCGGATAAGGCAACACATCCAAAGCTTCCGAGACTTCCTTCGCCTCCAGGATCGGCAACAAAAAGGACGAGCCGCCGATCCCGAGAAGCAGAAAAGTCTGAGCTCCACAGTCTTCTCCGGGATGTTGCTCGTTGCGCCTCGCTTCGAGCTGCGAGGCTAGGATCGCTTCATGCCGCATGATGCATTCCCCCGTTCCTGTTTTCCTCGTCGATGAGCCTTGAGAGCGAGAATATGAACACCGGCTCGCCCGTCGGCAGCACCGAGACCCCGGAGATCCAGTCGATCTTAGGCGCATACGCGGGCATCGACTTGACCATCAGCTCCGTGTTCCTCTCAAGCTCGGAGACCCGAGCTGCGAATGTCTTGCCGTCGGCTTCGAAGAAAACCAACGCACATTCTCGGAGTTTTTCCTCATGGGACTTGGTGCGCGTCTTGACTCGCTCGCGGAGATCGATGCATGGAACCTGCTTCCCTCGGAAGGCCACGTAATCTCTCCCCGCGTTCGATCTCACCTGCTCCAAAGTAGCGTGGCGGATCTCGAGAACGCTCTGGTTCGGAATGGCATAGTGCAGGCCGTTGATATTGACGAGCACCACCGGAAGAAGTGAAAGATTGACCGGGATCCGGATCACGAAGGACGTGCCACGGCCCACTTCAGTTTCGATGTTGATGGTCCCGACCACCGCGGCCCGAAACGTCGCTCACTGCCTCGGCGGTCGAGAACCCTGGCAGGAAGATCAGCTCCACGGCCGATCGATCGTCGGTGACTTTCGAGGTATCGATCCCCTTTTCCTGAGCCGACTTCAGGATTCGCTTGGGGTCGATCCCTTTACCGTCGTCCGCGATTTCGATCAGGACCTCGCTTCCCGTCATTCTGGCGCTCAGCGTGATCGTTCCTTGCCTGGGCTTCCCAACGGATTCGCGCGCGTCCGGGAGCTCGATGCCATGGTCCATCGCGTTTCGGATCAGGTGAACCAAGGGCTCGCTCAAAGCGTCCAGCACCTTCTTGTCCAGCTCGGTTTCTTCTCCCCGCGTTTTGAACAGGATCTGCTTGCGTGCCTGCGCCACATACGACTGCACCACGCGGCCCATTCGAGTGAAGACCCCATGCATGCTCGTCATTCTCATGGACATCGTGGCTCTCTCGATGTCGCCGACCCCTCGCCTCAGGGCACTGTCGAGCAGATCCCAGCTTTGCAGCACGTCGGTGCCGTCAAGCTCGCCAGCGCGAAAGCGCTCCATCAGGTGGACCAGCTGGTTCCTCACCATGAACACTTCGGAGATCCCGCTCATCGCGTCGGCGATCCGGCTCACAGGCACCCGAATGAACTCCTCGGCCGGCGAAGACCCCGCGCCGGCTGGCCCAGAGCCTTGAGAGCTAGGCGGCAGAGGCGAGCCAGGCTCAGGTCTGCTTACCTGAGCCGGAACCGTGGCTCTTTGTGCCAAATGAGAGCCAGTGGCGTTTATAGCGGCCGATTCTTGCGAAGAAGCCGCAGCGTTTGCAGCGGCCCCCGCCGCTGAGTCCTGGGGTGACGCGGCGGCAGCTCCTACGGCTGAATCCCGTGGCGAC
>CAYNDM010000233.1:0-5332 GCA_964395265.1 uncultured Bacteriovoracaceae bacterium | reverse complement strand
CCTCTCTTTCACTCAACTCCGGAGAAACCCATCTCAACTCCGAATCCCGAAACTCGACCAGGCCAAAGGACTCACTGAAGATCGGCAGTCGTCCCACGAGCTCGCCGGAGCTCGCCATGGCGAATGAGCCGCCGTCAAAGAGCACTTCGTCGGTCGCCCCCACCTGGTTCACATACAGTAGAGGCGCTCCAACCCTCCTGCTGGCGTCCGCGTGAAGCTCTTCGCGGCGCTCCCTCTTGCCCCACTCATAAGGGCTTGCCGAGAGCGAGACGATGAGATTCGCGCCCAGTTCGACATAGGTGTCGATCGGATCCCTCGCGTAAAGCCGGCGCTGAAGCGCCGGGTCCCGTGCCCAAAGGTCCTCGCAGACCGCAAAGGCGATCTTCGTCCCGTCGCACTCCCAGAGGCGGATCTCCTGCGCGGGCTCGAAGAATCGAGCCTCGTCAAAGACGTCGTAAGTCGGGAGAAGGGTCTTGGCTTGGCGAAACACGACGCTCCCGCCTTCCAAGACGCTGATGGCGTTCTGCGAAGCCTTGCCCCATTGTGATGCGGTCGCGGCGACATGTCCCACAGCCAGAGCGCAGTTTTTCCCGCGCGTCGCGTCGGCCAACCCGGCCAGCGCTTTCTCATTTCTCTCGACCATCTCCGGACGATCCACCAGATCGTGAGGCGGGTAACCGCAGAGCGCCATCTCCGGGGTCAAAAGCAAACGGGCCTGCTCAGCACAGGCCCGCTCATAAGCTTCTTCGATCTGCCTGACGTTCGACTCAAACGCGCCTACAACGGGCCTGATCTGAGCGACTGCGATTTTCACGTCAGCTGGTTCCCCAGGGATCAGAACCGTTTCTGGATCTCGGACTTATCGAAGAAGTAAGCGATCTCGCGCTCGGCTGACTTCGCGCTATCGGAGCCATGAACCGCATTGGCTTCGATGCTGTCGGCGAAGTCCTTGCGAATGGTGCCCTCAGCCGCTTTGGCAGGATCGGTAGCCCCCATGATTTCACGGTTCAGCATGACCGCGTTCTCTCCTTCGAGGACCATCAGCATCACCGGACCGCTGGTCATGAAATGAACCAGGCTCTGGAAAAAAGGACGCTCTTTGTGTTCGATGTAAAAGCCTTCAGCCTTTTCGCGGGAAAGGCGGGTGAACTTCGCCGCTGCGATGCGCAGGCCTCTTTTCTCAAAACGGGTGATGATCTCGCCCATGACGTTCTTCTCGACTGCATTGGGCTTGATGATAGAAAACGTTTTCTCGATGGCCATCGCCAGTATCCTCCAAAAAATAGAACTCGTCGAAACTTCGTAGCTCAATTCAGTTGAACCGAAAAGGGCTTTTTACCTGAGCGCCTCCTTGAGGGTGTGCCCCATATCGGCCGGGCTCCTGGAAATCTTGACCCCAGCCGCCTCGAGCGCTTGGAACTTCTCCTCAGCGGTCCCTTTCCCGCCAGAGATGATCGCGCCTGCATGCCCCATTCGCTTTCCGGGAGGAGCGGTGGCTCCGCCGATGAAGCCGGCCACTGGTTTCTTGAACTCTCGCTTGATGTACTCCGCCGCTTCCTCCTCGTCGGCCCCGCCGATCTCGCCGATCATGGCGACCGCCTTAGTCTGGGGATCGTTCTCAAACATCTTCAGGACGTCTATGAAGCGCGTGCCGATGATCGGATCTCCGCCGATCCCCACGCAAGTGCTCTGGCCGATGCCGAGCTGCGTGAGCTGATGAACCGCCTCGTAGGTCAGAGTGCCCGACCTGGAGACCACGCCGATGTTGCCGGGCTTGTGGATATGGCCGGGCATGATCCCGATCTTGCATGCGCCGGGAGTGATGATGCCTGGGCAGTTGGGTCCGATCAGGCGGGATTTCGTGCTCTTGAGATAGCGTTTGGTGGCGAGCATGTCGCGAACCGGAATTCCCTCGGTGATGCAGACGATGAGCGGGATCCCCGCGTCCGCGGCCTCGCAGATCGCGTCCGCGGCTCCCGCTGGCGGAACGAAGATCATCGTCGCGTTGGCTCCCGTCTTCCTCACCGCCTCGACGACGGTGTCGAAGACCGGAAAGCCCTCATGAGTCTGGCCCCCCCGGCCTGGGGTCACGCCCCCAACGACCTGGGTGCCGTAATCCCTGCACCCTTTCGCATGGAAGCTCCCTTGAGAGCCCGTGATCCCTTGAACCAGAAGCTTGGTGTTCTTATCTACCCAGATCGACATCGTTAAGCTCCTTTGGCCGCGGCTACGACTTTCTGCGCGGCGTCCGTCAAACCATCAGCGGGAGTGATCTTGAGTCCCGAGTTGGCCAGTATCTCCTTGCCTTTTTCGACATTGGTTCCTTCAAGCCGGACCACCAACGGCACCTTGAGCTGAAGCTCCTTCGCCGCCGCGATCACGCCTTCGGCGATGATGTCGCATTTCATGATGCCGCCGAAGATGTTCACCAGGATCGCCTTCACCGCGGGATCCTTCAGAATGATCTTGAAGGCGTGCGCGACCTTCTCTTTCGAGGCTCCACCGCCGACATCCAGGAAGTTCGCCGGCTCGCCGCCATCGAGCTTGATGATATCCATGGTCGCCATGGCCAGGCCGGCGCCGTTCACCAGCCCTCCGATGATTCCGTCCAACGCGATGTAAGCCAGCTCGTACTTCGAGGCTTCGACATCCTGCGCGTTCTCCTCCAGAAGGTCGCGCATGGCGACGATTTCCGGATGACGGTAAAGGGCATTGTCGTCGAAGTTGAACTTCGCGTCGAGCGCGGCGAGATTGCCTTGCTTGGTGAGAATCAAGGGATTGATCTCCACCAGGGACGCATCGCTCTCCATGAAGCACTTATAGATATTGCCGAAGAAGGGCACCGCTTCTTTGGTCTGGTCCTTATCGAGCCCTAGGGCCTGGGCAAGCAATCGCCCGTGGAAAGGCATGTATCCGGTCGTGGGATCGATCGCGACTTTGATGATCTTCTCGGGATGAGTGGCCGCCACTTCCTCGATTTCCATCCCACCCTCGGTCGAGGCCATCATCACGACCTGCGATATGGCGCGGTCGATGACGATTCCCAGGTAGAACTCCTTGGCGATGTCAGAGCCTTCCTCGATCCAAAGCTTGTGGACGATCTTGCCTTGGGCTCCGGTCTGGGGGGTGACCAGCTTCTTGCCCATGATCTCCTGAGCGGCAGCCTTGACGGTCGCGATGTCCTTGCAGACCTTCACCCCACCCGCCTTGCCGCGCCCGCCGGCATGGATCTGAGCCTTCACGACCCAAACCGCGTTGCCTCGCTCCTTGGCCAGGTCCTGCGCGGCCTTCTCGGCTTTGGAAGCGACGTCGCCGCCCTCCTCCACCAACTTGCCTTCGGGCACTCGGACATTGAACTTCTTGAGAAGCTGCTTCGCTTGATACTCGTGTATGTTCATCTTCTTCCCCTAATCTGCTTTCTTATTTGAGAAGATCCGCGACGCCGGCCCGCTCTTCCTCGAGCTCCTTTAGAGTCGCGTTCATTTTCTCGCGCGAGAACGGGTCGATCTCCAGGCCCTGGACGATCTTGTACTGCCCATTCTCGGTCGTGCAGGGGAATCCGTAGATAATACCTTCGGGGATCCCATAAGAGCCATCCGAGGGCACGCCCATGGTCACCCACTCACCCTTCGAGCCCAGCCACCAGTCGCGCATATGATCCACGGCCGCGTTCGCCGCGCTGGCGGCCGAAGAAAGCCCACGAGCCTCGATGATCGCCGCGCCACGCTTGCCCACGGTGGGGATGAAGGTTTCTCGGATCCACGTGTCGTCCAGCTTGCTTTGGATACCCTCGCCCCCGCTCTTCGTGAACCGAACGTCCGGATACATCGTCGGGCTGTGATTGCCCCAGACGATCAGGTGGCTGAAGCTCCCCACCGGATAGCCGGTCTTGGAGGAGAGCTGCGCGAGCGCCCGATTGTGATCCAGGCGAAGCATGGCGGTAAAGTTCCTGGCCGGAATGCGTCCGTGCTTCGTCGCGGTCTTCATCGCGATGTACGCATTGGTGTTGCACGGATTGCCGACGACCAGCACTTTGACATCAGGGCTGGCATTCTTGCCGATCGCATCACCTTGAGCGGTGAAGATCTTGGCGTTTTCGGTGAGCAGGTCCTTGCGTTCCATGCCCGGCCCCCGAGGACGAGCCCCCACGAGCAAACCCACGGCAGCAGCTTTGAACGCGACGTTGGCGTCATCGGTGCCGATCATCCCGGCGAGCAGCGGGAACGCGCAGTCTTCCAGCTCCATCATCACTCCCTTCAGAGCCTTCTGGGCGTGAGGAAGCTCCAGCAGCTGAAGGATGACGGGCTGATCTTTTCCCAACATCTCGCCGCTAGCGATGCGGAAGAGCAGGCTGTAACCGATCTGACCGGCTGCACCGGTCACTGCGACACGAACTGGAGTTTTTTGAGCCATTTGGAAGTTCCTTCTCTTTACATATGCTGGATGACCGACTGGCCGAACTCAGAGCACTTCACTTCCTGAACGCCCTGCTGGCCTTCCTGCTTCATCAGACGAGCGAAGTCGTAAGTGACCTTGCGAGCCCCGATCGCGCCGTCCATGCCTTTGATGATCAGGTCCGCCGCCTCAGTCCAACCCATGAACCGAAGCATCATCTCACCCGAGAGCGTCACAGAGCCGGGATTGACTTTGTCCTGGTCAGCGTATTTCGGAGCCGTTCCATGCGTCGCCTCGAATACCGCGTGTCCCGTCTTATAGTTGATATTGCCACCCGGGGCGATGCCGATGCCGCCGACTTGGGCAGCCAAGGCGTCCGAGAGATAATCGCCATTGAGGTTGAGGGTCGCGATCACGTCGAATTCGTCCGGCCGGGTCAGAACCTGCTGGAGCGCGATGTCGGCGATCGCATCCTTGATGAGCACCTTGCCGCTGGCGAGCGCTTCTTTCTGCTCGGCGTTCGCCGCTTCCTCGCCTTTGGCCTTCTTGGTTCGTTCCCATTGCTCCCAGGAATAGGTCTGGCCCCCGAACTCGCGCTCGGCCAATGCATATCCCCAGTTGCGGAACGCGCCTTCGGTGTACTTCATAATATTGCCCTTATGGACGAGGGTGACCGACTTGCGCTTGTTGTTGATGGCGTACTCGATCGCGGAGCGGACCAGCCGCTCCGTTCCTTCGGAGGAAACGGGCTTCAGACCGATCCCGGAGGTTTCGGGGAAGCGGATCTTTCCATACTCTTTCGGGAAGTTCTCTTTCAGGAAACCGAGGATCTTCTTCGCGCCTTCAGACCCTTGTTCCCACTCGATCCCCGCGTAGATGTCCTCGGTGTTCTCGCGGAAGATCACCATGTCCACTTTCTCAGGCGCGCGAACGGGAG
>CAYNDM010000232.1:3400-5362 GCA_964395265.1 uncultured Bacteriovoracaceae bacterium | reverse complement strand
CCACGAAACAGAGCACAAACGCTATCTCTAACGATATCACTTTCGTACCGATATTCGAAGATGCCGATTCCAGGAATCGCTCAAACATCACGCCCTATCCCTCGGTCCTTGTTCCGCGCGGCCTGAATCCAGCTCCGCATCCGTCTTGGGAGGTTCACCTGGCCTCGCGCGATATCCAGGAGGGCCGACAGGCTCTGGCGCAGCTCCTGTTCGTTCAGATTGGTGGTGATCTTGCCGTTCTTCACCAGATGCGCCTCGCCGGCCTCTTCGGAGACCAGGACAACGATGGCGTCCGTATCTTCCGTCAGGCCGAGCGCCGCCCGATGGCGGGTTCCGTAGCGTTTGTCGATATTGGGATCCTTCGAAAGAGGAAGGAAGCAGCCTGCCGCCGCGATTCGACCATTGGTGATGATCACCGCGCCATCGTGAATGGGGGAATTCTGCACGAAAATCGAATAGAGCATCTCGGACTTCACGCGAGCATCGAGCTTCGACCCGGTATCGATGAAGTTCTTCAAGCCCGTCTCGCGCTCGATCACAATCAAAGCGCCGATGCGCTCGCGCGCCAATCGGGTCGCCGCTCTCGCGATCTCGTCCACCATCTCTCGCTCTTCCTCGGCCGATGCGCCCGCGAAGAAAGGATTCTTCCCCACATGCGTGAGCGCGCGCCGCAGATCATCCTGGAACAAGACGATCACGATCAGGATGAAGTAATCGAAGAAGTAAGAGAGCAGCCAATGAGTCGTGAAAAGCTGGAGCGTCGAGGACATGAAAAAGGCGATACCGAGGATTCCAAGCCCGGTCACCATCTGCATCGCGCGCGTGCCTCGAATCAGAAGCAAAACGCGATAGATGATGAAAGCCACGATCCCGACGTCCAGCAAATCGATCAGACGGACGCTGGATTGGAGATTGAGTAGCAGATCACCCACAGTTCATACCCTATGAACTGTATCCTACAGCCATTCACTCGGATTTCCCACTATTTACCCGAGCTCGAGCTAGCAGACCTGGACTCAGGCAGGAACGGGAGCCGGCGCGGGCCCCCCTTCAGGCTCAGTCCGGCCGCCACTGGTCACCGGTGCGGCGGCACCAGGAGGAGTCCCCCCCGAATTGACGGGCTTGCGAGTGATCTTCTGGCCACGAACGATGGCCTCGACCTCTTGGCCGTCGAGCGTCTCGTACTCCAGGAGCGCTTGCGCGAGATCATGGAGTGTCTGCAGCCGGGCCGTCAGAATGTCCACGGCGCGGCGGTAGTTGCGCTCGATGATATCCCTGACCTCACGGTCGATCGTCTGCGCGGTTTGCTCGGAATAGTCGCGGTGTTGGCTGATTTCCCTGCCCAGGAAGATCGCCTCCTCCTTCTGACCGAAAGTCAGAGGCCCAAGCACATCGCTCATCCCCCACTCGCACACCATCTTACGGGCGATCTCGGTTGCGCGCTCGATGTCATTTCCCGCACCGGTGGTCTTTTGCTTCAGGACCAGCTCTTCGGCCACGCGCCCCCCCATCAAGAAGGCGATGTTGTTCTCGGCCTTCTCCTTGGAAAGGTCCACGCGATCCTCGTTCGGCAACGTCATCGTCACTCCCAGCGCCATCCCCCTTGGGATGATCGTCACCTTGTGGATCGGATCATTTCCAGGGAGGAATTTGCCAACCAGCGTGTGCCCTGCTTCATGGTAGGCAGTCGTGCGCTTTTGTTGCTCTGTCAGAACCATGCTCTTGCGCTCGACGCCCATCAGGACCTTGTCCTTGGCCTGCTCGAAGTCGCTCATCTCGAGATACTTCTTGTCCTGACGGGCCGCGATCAAGGCCGCCTCGTTCACCAGGTTTTCGAGATCCGCGCCCGAGAACCCGGGAGTGCCGCGAGCGATCACGCTCAGATCGACATTCGCATCCATCGGGGTCTTGCGGGTGTGCACGCGCAGGATCTTCTCGCGGCCGACGAGGTCCGGGTTCGGC
>CAYNDM010000232.1:2662-3390 GCA_964395265.1 uncultured Bacteriovoracaceae bacterium | reverse complement strand
CTGTATCCAAATCATCAGGGCGGTTCGTGGCTTCAATGAGGATCACGCCCTCATTGGACTCGAAGCCATCCATCTCAACCAGCAGCTGGTTCAGCGTCTGCTCGCGCTCGTCATGACCTCCACCGAGCCCCGCTCCGCGATGCCGTCCTACTGCGTCGATTTCGTCGATGAAAATGATGCAGGGAGCGTGTTTCTTGCCCTGCTCAAAAAGGTCGCGGACACGGGAAGCCCCCACCCCCACGAACATCTCGACGAAATCCGAGCCCGAGATCGAGAAGAATGGGACGCCTGCTTCGCCTGCGATAGCCTTTGCGAGCAGCGTCTTGCCTGTCCCGGGAGGCCCCATGAGCAGCACGCCCTTGGGGATCCGGCCGCCTAGCCGGGTAAACTTCTTCGGGTCCTTCAAGAACGCGATAATCTCTTCAAGTTCCTGCTTGGCTTCATCCGCTCCCGCCACATCCTTGAACGTGATGCGATTATTGGATTCGGTCAGGAGACGCGCCTTGCTCTTGCCAAAGGACATCGCCTTGCCGCCACCCACCTGGATCTGGCGCATGAAAATGAAAAAGAAGACAAAGAGAAGGATCATCGGCAGCCAGGAGAGGATCACTTGCTGCCACATCGGAGTCTTTTCGATGCGCTCGTAGTTGGGAATAATGCCGTTGCTCTCGAGGATATCGAAAACCTTGGAGTTATCCGTATCACCAACGGTCTCTAAGTACTTGCTA
>CAYNDM010000232.1:0-2652 GCA_964395265.1 uncultured Bacteriovoracaceae bacterium | reverse complement strand
GTTCGACATCCTTGAACTGACCGACGATCAGGTTATCGGCCTTGAACGTGACGTCAGCGACCTTCCCTTCCTTCACCGCCTGTACGAATTCGCTGAATTTGATCTCGCGCCGGTTTCGGCTGCCTGGATCAAAAACCTTGAATAGACTCGCGAAAAGAATAATCAGGACTAACCAAAGAGTGACGGTCTTGTGTGATGGCTTCATCTAATCGTTCCCTAACCCTCTCCTCAAATCAAACTAGCATGGTGGTTTTAAAACATCAATGAACCGGCCGAAAAACCAGCCGCGTTTTCATTGAATTTTCCAATACTTACTCTTTCTCCAAAACCCAGCGCTCACGCGTGCCACGGGCTTTGCGCTCTTTCACCAGCCTCCAACCCCCGGGAAGATGCATTTCTTTGGTCGTGGAAGAACCAAGCGGGACCTCTTGAGTGGCAAGGCGCTGAATTGCATCCCAGTGCGCCCTTCTGACTTGGAGTCCTGCTGCTCGGAAGAGCAATTCTGAGACCGGCCGCGACTTTAAGGAAAGCGTTTTCGTAACTGGGTCACCATTTTCATTGGGTCCGGGCGTCCCGATGCGATTTTGTGCACTTAGTCCTGCCTGAATCAAATGCTCGACCGCCTTTGGAAAGAGCTCATCGATCGTAGGCATGAGTCCCAGGCGCATCCGAGACCGAAGAAACCGTCCTTCACGATTTGTACCGTCCTCGCGCCAACTTTGGCCCTCTTCTTCAAGAAACGCTTCAAGTCGCTGTTTTCGCACTTGAAGTAAAGGTCGAAGTTCTACACCGTGTTGAAACACGATCCCGCCGCCATGAGTCAGCGCAGAGCCCGTAAACAACCGCCAAAGCAACGTTTCGGCGAGATCGTCGCCATGATGCGCGGTCATGATCAACGCGCCACCCAAGCGGGCAGCCTCGCGCGCGAAAACCTTCTTGCGCTGCTGCCGCGCGAGATCCTCCCAGGACTCCCCCTTCGGCCCCTTCGACAACTGGGCCGGTGCCCGAACTCGGACGATCTTGCAGGGTACCTTGAGCTGTCTGGCGAAGAGTCGAACGAACTCGGCGTCAGCGTCCGACTCGGCGCCGCGCCAACCATGATTCACGTGAAGCAGACGGATTTTTCCGGGGTCCACTACCCGGCGGCCGTATTGAATAAGGAGACGAGCCAGTGCGATAGAATCGGAGCCGCCTGAAGTCGCGATGAGGATATGCGAACTTATTGGAAGCTTCACGCCTTGCGAACGCATGAATGCGATCACTTCGCGGATCAGCTTGCCCCCGATCGGTCCAGGTTTTTTGTACGCCACCATCGCGGAAGGTTGTCTCATATTTCGAAGTTCCGAGTCTATGGGGGTCACCGCGCGGCTACAAGAGATTCAGGGGCTTTTTTCTTTATATTCGCACTTATTGCGCCTAGTCGGCCGGTCAGGCTCCGCTTCAGCGAAACCTCCCTTTCCCAGCGCGAAACCGGGCTGGAATTCCTTCCTTGAAAATCGCCTGCGCTCAATCTAAGTATACTTTCTTCGATCCGACATATTGGGAACGGCTGGGTAGCTCAGATGGTTAGAGCGGCGGATTCATAACCCGCAGGTCGGCGGTTCGATCCCGCCCTCAGCCACCAATAAAATCAATCACTTAGAGTGATTTTCTGGTGCTGAAATGGTTAAAATCTAGACCTGAAAATGGTTAAACTTTAACCGCCTGTCTCCCGAAAAGGAGACATATGAGGTGGAGTTTATTTCAGGAAAAGGGCCGCTGGGTAATTCGACGCTGGGAGAGCGGAAAGTATCGTCGGCTCCCGGTTCAGCAATACCGACACATTCGAGAAAACCAAGCTGAGCTAGAAGCTTTCGTTAAGCGACTCAACGCCCCCTTCGATGTGCAGGTCAAGGTGGGGTTCAAGCACGCCTTTCTGAGCCCGGAGTTCCTAGAAGAGTACAAGGAACTCCTCACGCTGCGCCTTGGCCGCGACGGCGCCTGTCAGTTCAATTACGTCTTGAATCACTTCATCAATTTCTTCGTGGGCAAGTTGGACCTTATGGATCCAAGAGACTGGCACAAGGATCATGACACCAAGTGGGCCAAGTACCTCCTGACGGATAAGGAAGCCCCCCGCTCCCCCAAAGCTAAGCGAGCCGTAATTCAGGCCGCGAACAGTTTCATGGAATGGCTTCATAAAAAGCGCCCCACCGAGGGCTACGACCTGAAGTTCGAACCCATTTCCTCTGCCCAGTTCAAAAAGCTTCAATACGAGTGGGAGCAAGGTGATGAGGCGGTAGTCCGAAAGCTGATCACCGATCCCCACCTAAAGGTCATTCTCAAGGCACTACCCGCAGAACTGGCTCCGTTCGTACTGCTCGGGCTCAATTACGGACTTAGGCGAAGCGAGGCTCTCGGCGTCCTCCCCGGGGACGTAAAGAAGGGACACCTACTTTGCGAGCGTAAATTGGTGCGAATCACTCCCGATGTAAAGCACGGACCGACAAAGGGACGCGAGAGTCGAAAGATTCCTCACTGGTTTGCGACTCCGGGTGAGGCTTACGGCTGGCTCAATGAAGCCCAGAAGTACCTAATGCCCCCCGACACTCTGACCGCGCGTTGGTCGGACCTCATGAAAACCCTCCGGAAAAAGGACCCCACTGTGGATTA
>CAYNDM010000231.1:0-5404 GCA_964395265.1 uncultured Bacteriovoracaceae bacterium | reverse complement strand
GGATTCCCCGATCGCCAGGCCGCTGTAGTCGAAAGTGATGTATCCGATCTCCCAGCATCCGCTCCTCGGATCGCCGTCGTGGCGCAAGAGAATCGTTCTGCCACGACCCTCGATCGAAGGTCCGACGTGGGTTCCGCAGCTTGAGGTATAACTGGGCGCTCCGTTGGTACCGATCTTCACCTGGGACGCAACACTCGTCGGATCGAATTGAATGACGCCTTCCTTGAAGAAATAAGTCGACGTCCAAGGCAGGACCGGACCGGTTTCATCGTCCGTCTGAACCATGCAGGTCACCTGAAAATCAGCGCTCTTCCAGCACCTGGAGCGAATGCCTGACATCGCCGATGAGCCCACGTCCTCGCTTCCGAACACCTCTTCCAGCTTCTTCCCGGTGGGGGCACCGCCTCTTGAAGCCAGGATCGAGCTTCCGTCGCCGGTGCTCTTTCCGCCACCCTTGCTCGCAGTGACCTGGATCATACCGAAAGCCGACTGGCCCGGAGAAAGCGGAGCGGGATCGAATCTGAGCACCACGGTGCAGCTCTCGCCGGCGTTGAGGATAGTCAAGCCTGAATGGCAGGTGGTTCCCGTCGTGAGTATCGAGATCGAGCCAGCCGGATCAGGCACGAAATTGATCGACAAGGGCGATAGGATCGGCGATGTGCCCTGGTTCGTGATCTCAACGTTGAGGTTCACTGCGGTGACCTGGCTCCCAAAATCCACGGGATCGGGGCTCAGGATCAGAACCGCCTCAGGCGGCGTCGACGGCAACGGAGACGGACTCGTGCTCGGGCTCGGAGAGGGCGAACCCGGGGGCGGCGTGGGGATCGGAGTCGGCGACGCAAGAATCAGCTGCGCTGCCAACTCGCGACTCGCCTCGGTGGGCACGGGGACCGATCCCAGGAGATTGGTCGCGCTGCACCTCACTTCGTCCAGGTACGAGGTGTCCACGCTCGGCAGAGGAAGCTCGTCGCCTTCGAACGCGACTCGCACTGTACAGGTCGCTCCGGGAGCTAGCGCCGTTGGAGTCTGCAAGCAGGTGCTTTGCGCGGCATCCACCGCGAATCGTCCGGAGGAACCACTGATCCAGCAGTTGATCGGATTCCCCGGAAGCTCGCCTGCGGTGATTTCGCCCGAGTTGCGAAGCTGCAGGTCAACGGTCGGACGAGTCATCTCCGGCACCGCGCCGAAATTGTGAGGCGGCGAGTCCGGAACGAACGTCAGCAGGGCAGACTTGCTGCAAGCAGTGACGTCGCACCGTTGGACCACCATGGACTTTCCGACCATGGGCCGGAGCTGGCCCGAGCCTTCGATCTCCGCCGACCCGAGCTTTCTGGCGATCCGTCCGATCGACACGTGGTTACCCGAGGTGTCGCGAGCCTGCTCGATCACGACCTGCACCCGGATGCTTGCGGCTCCCGTCGCGAACCGAAGGTCTCCCCCGCCGAGATCAAGCGCCTTGGTCGAGCAGTCGGTGCTCACCCCGGGACTATCGCAGATCGGCGTGAATTTCGCGGTCACTTGCAAGGGACACTCCGGCGAAGGACCAGTACCCTCGCAACGAACCCCGAAAATCGTGTAATACACCGGGTGAGTCGAAGTCCCGGCCATCGGAGTGCCCTCGTCAGGAGCATAGAGCGCTAAGTCGTAGCTCTGCCCGTTGATGCATTGGGCGGTGTTCCCGGGGTCGGGCTGAAAGCACTGTCTCAGCGAACTCTCAGCGGGAGCGTTTCTAAGGCTGGTATTGATCGCTCCCGGCAATCCCCCGTAGTTTTCGAGTTTTTTGAGGAGATCATCCCTGTTCTGGGTGGCCGTGTTCATCGTTCGCACCGCATGCGGCGCAGTATCGGCCTGGCGACTTTGCATCGTCGCGATGGCAATGCCGGTCGCCGCCATGAAGAGCAGGGCATGGGTCATCGAGGATCCCAATTCCCTCCAGCCTTCGGGCACACCAGGCTCGGCGTTTATGTCGAATAACGACTTCCACATTGCGATCAGTCCCCCAAACGATTGGTAAGCTGAACCTGCCTGTGGACTCGGTGGACTCAATCAGTGAAGCGGATACTGAGGTGTAGAGAATCTTGGTCACGGCGCACGTTCAACACTACCAACTCCATCGTATCAAATGCGTGAGGATGCAAAATGGCTCAAGATTGACCTGTGCCAGACGGGTCACACCACATGATTTCGCTCATGAATTATCGGCGTGTCGGTCTCAGTGCTTCCGGAGAACCAGGGTCGAGCTCAGCTTCGGCACGCGGATCTCGATCGTCTCCACCCCCGCGCTCTGATGGTAGCGCCCTTCGAGCTCGGTCGTCACCGGCTGAGGCTCGATCGGATATCGCCCCGAAAATCCCTCTCCTCGGGTCTTGAGCGCACCCAAGTCCATCAGGCTCCTCTTGCCCGAGCGGGTCACGGTCAGGATCCCGCGAAGCCGAATCCCTTCTTCGATCTCCAGGTCCAGTTGCGCCGGCTCCGACTTCAACCCGTCTTTGGGATGAGGCGAGATCATGAACCCGCTCCACTTACCTGAAAAAGCCGGGTTCACGCGATCATCCGAAGAGGCCACCGGAGAGAGGCTCGCGACCGGCTTCGGGAGCTCCCCTTTGATGCTGCTCACGATCCAGTCGACCTTCTCCTCGTAGAGATACTGATCCAATAGGGCCTTCGCCTTCGGATCTTTCATCTCGCGAAGCGCCTTTCCCGCCGCCACCCGCGTCTTCTGGTCGGAGCTGCTCAGATATTTGGAAATGTACTCGGCCTCCTTGGCTCCTTGGGAGAGCCCCAGGCTTTTGATCGCGGTGGCCCGAAGAAGCGAGTCGTCCGTTCCCTCGATCTGCCCGCGAAGGAACTCGACCGCCTCGGGATCGTCGCTGAACCAGGCCAGTGCCCCGAGCAGGCGATGCTTCTCGTATGCGTCTTTCGTTCCGTCGATCAGCTTGATGATCACCCCCGGAGCCTTGGGACCCAGTCCCCGCCACCAGCTGGCGTCGTCCTTGGGATGCCGATGAGTCAGGACTTCGCGAATCTTGGCTTCGATGGCGGAGGCGCTCGACTCAGCGAAGGTGGAACCCGCCGCCAGCAGGGCGACAGTCAAGACAATGGCGACAATGAAGCTCTTATTGGACATAGGGGTTATAGTTGATGATAGCACCTGAGCTGTCAGAGAAAAGGTTTCCGTCGCCTTGCCCGTTGCTATTGTAATTCTTCGTCGTCCACCACATGACGTGATTGAACTGGCACTCGGGCGCGCTCGGGCAATAGGGATTGTTGGTGTACTGGAAGTCACTGCAAACCGAGTTGCAGTGAGTGCGGCAGCTCCCGATCGAGATGTAGCTGCCGGTTTTGTAGGTGCACTCCGGGGTATCGGCGATGAAATCATGCGCCGTACCGCCTGATTCGCTCAGGTGATTCAGCCCCAAGAAGTGCCCGAGCTCATGGCTGATCGTGCTCCCCATATTGATAAAGCTGCTGTCCTGCGAGCTGATCGGGCAGGAGCTGGTCGAACAGGACGGGTTGAAAGTCGCCAGCTTGTCGAAGCTTGAGAAGACCACGCCGCTCGCGGTCGTCCCGTTGATCATCGGGCCTCGGATCGCGCCTGCGAGCCCTAGGATCGTTCCCGCACCGCTGTATTCGATCTTCGAAACCAGAAAGATGTTCAGCGCCTTGCCTTCGGTCGCGCTTCCCAACATGGAGCTTCCGACCGCGAAGAGGGCCCCCGTGTCATTGATGTCGACCGTCGCGTAAGCGTCGCCGTCGGCCTCGCAGGTCCATTCGTAGACTTTGATGGTTCCGATCTTCACCCCGGTGCTCGAGGCATTCTCGTCGTTGAAGTGCTTCACTACGTGAGTGAAAAGCTCATCGAGGTTCTTCTTGCCCTTGGCCGTGCGCGAGTCGCGGATATTCTTGCTTCCGACCAGGACCACATTGAGATCCATGGCCCCCTGATGGCCTGACGCCACGGCGCCATCCTTCTTTCGGATGACGGTAAGCTTCATCGAGCCTTTGTAGCCCCCGGCACTCGAGTAATTGCTGGTCAACAGAACATACTTGGCGGTGTAGGTCACCCCCGGGCCCGAGCGGAGCTTCCCGGTTCCGCCGAAGAAGTCCCCAGGCGACGTGGTAAAAGAGCAAGCAGGGCTGCCGGTGGTCCAATTGCAGGTCGGAAACGTGTTGGTGCTCAGGTAATCGCTCGTCCCGATGCTCTGATGCTGCTCCCAGTGATCCCGCCGGTCCGCAGCCGTGACGCCGACAAAAGCGGACCCCGTGCTGGCGTCCGGATCCGGGGCGCAGGCGCTGCGCGTGGTGCAGGTCCCGTTGGTGCACTGATAAAACCCCTGCCCTCCAGTACCAGAATCGCATCCTCTCAGCGCGACCAACTCATTCACGCCGTCATGAAGCGAGACCAGAACCGGCCAAGCGCTTCCGGTCGAAAGCTCGAACCCTGTCGTCTGAGCCACCAGGCTGAGCGAGCCGTTCTCGAGCAGATCCTCGCTCATATCGATGGTGAATGTCGCGACCTTCGAGCCGGTCATGGTGAAAGACTCATCCAACCCGGTCAACGTGACGCCACTAGCCGTCTGCACGCTCTTGAAGATTTCGACGCTTGAGTCATGATTCGAAGCGCTCACTCCCGGGACATTCGGCGTCCAAGGGGTTCCTCCAGTGATCGACTCGCAAACGCGAGCGGGCGAGGTCGTCGTATTTGCCGTGCTATCGCTGCCGCCGAAACAGCCCGGCAAGACCACCCACCCAAGGAGGCTGGACACAAGAAGAATACTTCGAAAGACGTCCTGCTTCATTCCCTGAAAGGAACGCTGTGCACGGACCCACGTGTCCGCTATAACACACCGTTCTTCCTCACCTTCTTAAATACCTTATCGTAATAATCAGGTAAAACAATGAGCAGAAATTAGACGATCGAAGTTTGCGTTATCCGTTGAAGATTCGATGAGGTGAGTGGTCTCCGACCCACTGGCGAAGCTCGCACTGGGCTTCGCCGTTTCGCACATGGATCAGAGCGAAAGTCAGCCGGATCGGTTGGCCCATGCGACGGATGTCCAGATTGATCATTTTCGTCCATGTCCCCGTGTTGATGTACTGCTTGCCGTCGGCATAGATCTGATTCATCGGAAGGTGGGTGTGGCCCAGGATCAGCGTCTTGAGATCGCTCCGCGAGCTCAGCACCTCGCGCGCTTCACGCTCGAGATCCAGCAGCAGGCGCGTCTCTTGTCGCAGGATCCCGACCGTGTTCTTCACGCTCGCGCGGCGGTTCGGGCTCCAGATCAAGCGCGTCTTGAGAAAGTAGAAAGTCGACAAAAAGCAGAACCTCAGCGTGAACCAGGGATCGAAGAGCAACCCGAAGAAGACGAAGACCTTCACAGGCCGCACCTTGTCGATATACTCC